>CASETG010000086.1 GCA_949290765.1 Oxalobacter formigenes
GAAATCAGTTCACGCAGAAAGATTTCCTTGTTGGAGTAAAGCGAATGGATCATCAGCTGCAAAAGCTGTTTGACTTCTGCCTGAAAACCCATAGTCTGTTTTTCTGTTTCTGCCATTTGTTTTCCCTCGTGGAAATCATGAGTCATGTAAATGAATTGTATGTATGGGTTATACCTGATATTTCAAGCAGGATAAAGTACTGTACCGGCAATCGCTTGCCGGGGGAGAAAGGGAATGGTGGTGGGGATGATGCGATGGACCGGGGAAAGGTGTTTGTGCCATCCGGTTTGCACTGTCAGGACGGGGTTCCGTCATCCTGGTGGAATGTCACGGTGAAGGTCGTGCCCACGCCTTCGCGGCTTTTCATGGCGATTTTCCAGTTGAGGATGTGGCAAATACGGGATGCGATGGACAAGCCCAGTCCATATCCTGCGCTTTCTTGCCGAAGTCCTTGTTTGCCACGGTATCCTGTATCGAAAATACGTTCTTTTTCAGTTGCCGAGATGCCGGAGCCGGTATCGGTTACGGAAAAGGATTCCTTGCCGAGTATGATGCCGACTCGCCCTTTTGCCGTGTAGCGGATAGCGTTGAAGACAAGGTTGTTCAGTACCGAGGCGACCAGAATGGCGTTGTATTTTTCGGCATGGTGCGTTTTGTGTCGTTCGATGGTCAGGATCAGGCCTCTTGCTTCCGCTTCCTGACGCCAGATCGGTTCGTTTTCTTCGATGATGTCGGCGATTTCGGCGATTTTTTCGGTACGTGTCGTATCCTGACGTACCAGATTCAGGAAAACGCCGACCAGTTCTTTCATCCGTTGGGCGGTGCGTTTGGCACGTTCAATGATTTTTTTCTGATGTGCGTCGAGATTGCCGGATTGCTCCAGCAGTTCGATGGATGTACTCATCACGGTCAGGGGAGTACGCAATTCATGGCTGACTTCGGAAGCGAATTGCCGTTCGCTCAGCAAAAGCCGCTGGAGCCGGGCGGTGGTGATGCGGAAACTTTCGGCCAGTTCTCCGATTTCGTTTTGTGCCCACTGACCGGAAAACGATTCCGTGTCGAGCCGTCCTTCCTTGAGAGCCTGATTGAGTCGTCGTGTTTCGTCCAGCAGTTTGTCCAGCGGGCGGAATGATTGTCGTGCCATCCATAGCCCGAGCGCAAGCGAAATAAGTACGATGGCGGAAAGCAATGCCAGCCCGGTGAAAAACAGTTGCCGTTCCCAGTTTTCGAATTCATCTTGCGAACGGGTCATGATGTATTTTTTGCCATTTATGGTTTTGACGAAGATGTGCAGGTCTTCATCCTTTGTATATTCGCTGTATCCTTCCGGCAGGTTGCGAAAACGCTCGGGAATTTCATATGTCGCGTCATGTTCGATGTAGAGATGGGAGAACGGGTCAAGTCTGGGGGACGCGCCATTTGAAAGGTCGTCGTCAACGGTTTCTTCGAGCATGCTTTCCATGGCGGAGGTCATCAATTGCGCTTCGGCTTCCAGAAGGATATAAATCATGCAGCAGCTGTATATGAGGCCGATTACGAGTGCAGTGGCGGCATGGATCGCGATGATGCGCGTCTTGATGGGGCCTGAGAACAGGTGTTTCCACCATGGAACGTTTGCGGTAGTCACGGCGTCATTCCCGCAGTGTCCAGCCGAATCCCGGAACGGTTTTGACCAGCTGTTTTTCAAAGGGGGTATCGATGACGGTACGGAGGTTGTGAATGTGGGTCCGCAGGCTGTCGCTGTCAGGTCTGTCGTCTCCCCATAATTCGTGTTCCATTTCGTCACGTGAGACGACCGATGGGCTTTTGAGCATGAGTTTTTTGAGAATCCTGAACATCATGGGATTGAGTTTTACGGGGATACCGGCACGGGTAACGGTGAGTTCGTCCAGGTTCATGATGATATCGGCGACATGGAGAATGTGCGATGCAGGACGTTTTCCTCGTCGCAAGATCGCGGCGATACGCAGCTCCAGCTCCGCCAGGGAAAATGGTTTGACGAGGTAGTCGTCCGCGCCGGTGGAAAGGCCTTCTATCCTGTCGGCGACGGTGTCTTTTGCGCTCAGGAACAGTACCGGCGTATCGTCGCCACGTGCGCGCAGTTCGCGGCACAGGCTGATACCGTCCATGCCCGGCAGCATGATATCCAGTACGATGATGTCGAATCGTTGCAGGGTCAGAAGCGCCAGCGCTTTCAGACCGTCATCGGTATTGTCAGTCTGGTATCCCTTCGCTTCAAGAAAATCCACGAGATTGTAACGGATGTCCTGATTGTCTTCGATGATAAGAATTTTTGCCATGGTTCGTCGTATCAGCAGTTTTTGACGGATGTCCTGAAATTTTTGCGCATTCCCGATGGTTTTTTCTCGTGCGGCACCGGCAAACCGGACGGTTCGGGTGTAATGACCTCTGTATGAAATGATACATGGAAATGGCAAAATGTTTTCCGGACTTCAATTGTATGCCGTTGTTTTGTCATGCAGTGTTTGTCATGATGGAATTTTGGATTGTGCCGGTACGGCGATGTCTGTCGCAAGGGCGTTTCACTGGCGGTTTTACGGCGCTATAATGAATGAAAACATTTCTATTTCCGGTTTCCCCATGAAGTATTCAGACAGAATTCTCAATACGCCTTCGTCGTTCATTCGTGACATTTTAAAGGTGCTTGATGCACCGGATATCATTTCTTTCGCGGGCGGTCTGCCCAATCCGGTGTCTTTTCCGATAGATGCCTTAAAGGATGCCATCGACGGCGCGATTCGCAAGAACGGCAGCAAATTGTTCCAGTATTCGACAACGGAAGGTTATGTTCCCTTGCGTGAGCTGATTGCGGACAAGTATCGCAGAAGGTTCGGCCTGGATGCCAGACCGGAAGATATTCTGGTGACGAACGGTTCGCAGCAGGCGCTTGAGCTGATTGGAACGGTGTTGCTCAACAAGGGCGACAAGGTGCTGATGGAAGAACCCGGGTATCTGGGAGCGATTCAGGCGTTTTCACTGAGCGAACCGGAATTTCTGTCGGTGACGCTTCAGGATGATGGGCTGGATGTCGACAAGCTCGAAGATGTGCTGAAACGCCATTCGGTGAAACTGATTTACAGTGTACCGAATTTCCAGAATCCGACCGGGTTGACGTATTCGATGGAAAAACGCAAGGCGATTCGTGAACTGGTGTCGAAATACGATTTGGCGTTTATCGAGGATGATCCGTATGGCGAGTTGCGTTTCCGTGGCGAGTCGTTGCCGTATATCGGTGCGGGTTATCTGGAGAACAGTATTTTGCTGGGATCGTTTTCCAAGACGGTCACACCGGGGATGCGGCTGGGCTTTCTGATTACGAAGAATGCGGAGCTGATGCGTTATCTGGTGACGGCCAAGCAAGGCAGCGATTTGCATACCAATATTTTCACGCAGTATGCGATTTGCGAATATCTCTTGAACAATCCGTATGAGGAACACGTCAAAAAGATTGTGGAATTGTACCGGTCGCAGGCGACAGCGATGCTTGACGCCATGGGGCGCTATTTCCCGGATACGGTGTCTTATACGAAGCCCGATGGCGGGATGTTCATCTGGGCGACGTTGCCGGAAGGTCAGGCAGCGATGGATTTGTTCCCGAAGGCGATGGAGCGGAAGGTGGCGTTTGTGCCTGGCGATCCTTTCTATGTATCGAGAAGGGGGGTCAATACCTTCCGGCTCAATTATACGAATGCGACGCCGGAAATCATCACCGAAGGGATCAGACGTCTGGGCAGTATTCTGTAGCGGATCGCTGGCGATAAAAAAAGCGCGGAACCTTGTCCGCGCTTTTTTATGAGCGATGCGTTCAGACCGGACTGAGCCAGTGGGCGTATTTCGGGTTTTTGCCCGATACGGCATCGAAAAAGAGCGTTTGTATTTTTTCGGTGACAGGACCGCGGGAGCCGCTGCCGATCTGGCGGTTGTCCACTTCGCGAATCGGGGTGATTTCCGCCGCAGTGCCGCTGAAAAAGACTTCGTCGGCGCAATAGACCTCGTCGCGGGTGATACGTTTTTCGATGACTTCGATGCCGGCGTCTTTTGCCAGAGTGATGACGGAATCGCGTGTGATTCCGTCAAGACAGCTGGCCAGATCTGGGGTGTAGAGTTTGCCGTTCTTGACGATGAATACGTTTTCGCCGGAACCTTCGGAGACGAAGCCTTCGGTATCGAGCAGCATGGCTTCGTCATAGCCATCGGCGGTCGCTTCCTGATTGGCCAGAATGGAGTTGATGTAATAGCCGGAGGCTTTGGCGCGTACCAGCGAAACATTGACGTGATGACGGCTGAAAGACGATATCTTCACGCGGATGCCGCGTTTCATGCCGTCTTCTCCGAGGTATGCTCCCCATGCCCATGCCGCGATGGCGGTGTGGATGGTGTTGTTGCGAGCGGAAATGCCCAGAGCTTCGGAGCCGATCCAGATGATGGGGCGGATATAGCCGGTTTCCAGACGGTTCTCACGGATGACCTGTTTTTGCGCCTCCATGAGGGTGTCCATATCGTACGGGACGTTCATCTGGAAGATTTTTGCGGAGTTGAGCAGCCGTTTCGTATGCTCGGCAAGACGGAAAATGACGGTTCCCTTGTCGGTCTTGTAGGCGCGTACGCCTTCGAATACGGACATGCCGTAATGCAGCGAGTGTGTCAGCACATGAATTTTCGCGCTGCGCCAGTCGGTCAGTTGTCCGTCCATCCAGATTTTTCCGTCACGGTCGTCCATCGATGACATGTGTTTTCTCCTGAAAATGCCGATCAAAAATTTTATTTTAATCGAATATATGCAAGCCGGAACCCGTTTGCGCGGACTGATTCGGAAATTGTGACTTTTTGGTGGCTGACGGGTCCGCTTGTGCTGCGGCGGCATGGTTATTGTGGGGCAAGGTACGGTAAAATAGCGGTATTCCTTCACCTCAATGACGATATGCCATGCAAGCAGATTTTTCTTACAAACGTTTGACCGATCTCGTGGATAAGGGCGAATTGCAGGGAAAACGCGTTTTTATCCGTTCCGATTTGAATGTGCCTCGCGATGCCAATGGCAATATTACCG
>CASETG010000087.1 GCA_949290765.1 Oxalobacter formigenes
ATATGAAAATCTGTATATTCGGCGCAGGCGCCATTGGTGGTTACCTGGCTGTTGAACTGGCTCTGGCAGGCAATGAGGTCTGCGCCATCGCACGCGGCCCTCATCTGGAAGCCATCCGCAAAAACGGCCTGACGCTTCGGATTGGCGGCAAGGAAAAAAACGCAAAAATCCCGGCCAGCGACAACCCTGCCGATTTCGGACCACAGGATTACGTGATTTGTGCCCTGAAAGCACACCAGTCACACGAATCGGCGGCCCAGTTCGCCCCCCTGCTTGGTCCCGATACCGCCATGGTCACCGCCATGAACGGTATTCCATGGTGGTATTTTTACAAGGAAGGCAGCCAATTCGAGGGACGGCATCTGGAATCGGTCGATGCCGGTGCGCGCCAGTGGAACCTGATCGGACCCGAAAGAGCCATCGGTTGCGTAGTCGATCCGGCTTGTGAAGTCATCGCACCGGGCATTATCGAACACCATGAATTCAACCGTTTCATAATTGGCGAACCGGACGGCACAGAATCGGAACGCGTCAAGAAATTGTCCGAAATCCTGAAGCAGGCCAATTTCGATGCACCGATCCGCAACGCGATCCGATGGAATGTCTGGCTCAAGCTGTGGGGCAATGTCTGTTTCAATCCGATCAGCGCCTTGACGCATGCCACGCTGGACCAGATCACATCAGGTGCGTTGCGCGAAGTTTGCAAGAAAGCCATCTACGAAGCCAAGGCGGTTACGGAAGCGCTCAATATTTTCATTCCTGAAGAAATGATCGAACGACGGCTCAACGTCGCAGGCAAGGCAGTCGGCCACAAGATGTCGATGCTCCAGGATCTCGAACGGAACCGTTCCATGGAAATCGATGCACTGGTCACCGCCGTACAGGAACTGGGACGCATGACCGGAACACCCACACCGACCATCGATATTCTGCTTGCGCTCGTCCAGACTCGCGGACGGATCGCCGGACTGTACTGAAACCTGTTTCTTCACCGACCTTCCGGATCGGATCCGGAAGGTTTTCTTGTCTGCCATCTTCATGACAACGAGGATAACTGCCTGAATTTCGGTCAAATTCCCCGCTTTTTGATTTATTTGGCATGAAACGGAAAAAATTCGTGAAAATGCCATGCCAGCGCTTGCGATAAAAGCCGTATGCCTATTATTATAGTGTTATGCGGAATTCCGCATGTCCACTCTTTGAACGAGGCTACAATTATGCAAAAATTTCTGGCTGCCTTTTTCGTTGTTGCAGGTTTCACGCTTCCACTGACCTACGGTGTCGCACAGGCTGAGCCTGTGAGCAAAACCGCCAAGAAACCCGCAAAACAGGCCGCAACGAAAGCTCAGGATTCTGAAGCCATCAACGTAGCGGGGCTGACCAGCTCACAATACAGTTGTGAACTCGGCAACAAATTTACCGTTTACAAGAAGTCCGACGATCCGAGCTACATCCATCTGCAATGGCGCAACAAGATGCATCGCATGCTTCGCAAAGCGACTACAACCGGAGCCGACCGTTACGAAGACAAGCAGACTGGTCTGGTCTGGATCAATATTCCGGCAAAAAGCATGTTGCTGGACATCAAGAAGGGAAGCCAGCTGGCCAATGAATGCCGCAACCCTGAACAGCGCAAAGCATTGGCGGCCGCAAAACCCAACTGATCCATCGTTTGTAACTTTTTTCAGTATGAACAACGAATGGCCCTGTCAGGGCCATTCGTTTTGGAGTTTCCATGTCCCACGTTTTCCAGAATACCCTCAAAACTTTTCCTGTCTCAAAAGAGAAACAAGGCCACTTCTACTCCATCCCCGAACTGGGAAAAACCCTGGGCATCGACTTGTCGCGTTTGCCTGTTTCCATCCGTGTCGTTCTTGAATCCGTATTGCGCAACTGCGACGGCAAGAAAATCACCGAAGAACACGTCCGCCAGCTGGCGAACTGGAAACCGGAGGAAGAACGTACCCATGAAATCCCGTTCGTCGTCGCACGCGTGATTCTTCAGGATTTCACCGGTATTCCACTGCTGGTCGACTTGGCTGCCATGCGAAACGTCGCCGTTCGTACCGGCAAGAATCCGAAAAAAATCGAACCCCTTGTTCCGGTCGATCTGGTCGTCGACCACTCCGTCCAAATCGACTATTTCCGCCGCAACGACGCACTTGACCTCAACATGAAACTGGAATTCAGCCGCAACCGCGAACGCTACCAGTTCATGAAGTGGGGCATGCAGGCATTCGATACTTTCGGCGTCGTACCGCCGGGCTTCGGCATCGTCCATCAGGTCAACATGGAATATCTGGCACCGGGTGTCCACAAGCGCGATGAAGCGGGAACCGGCAACGTCTACTATCCGGATACGCTGGTCGGAACCGACTCGCACACCACCATGATCAACGGCGTGGGTGTCGTCGGCTGGGGTGTCGGCGGCATCGAGGCGGAAGCCGGCATGCTGGGACAACCGGTTTACTTCCTGACGCCTGACGTCATCGGCATGCACCTGACCGGCAAACTCCGCGAAGGCTGCACGGCAACCGACCTGGTACTGACGATCACCGAACGGCTGCGCAAGGAAAAAGTCGTCGGTAAATTCGTCGAATTTTTCGGCGAAGGCGCTGCATCCCTGTCAGCGACCGACCGAGCAACCATCGCCAACATGGCACCTGAATACGGCGCCACCGTCGGTTTCTTCCCCGTCGACGATGCCACCATCCGTTATTTCCGCAATACCGGCCGTACCGACGAAGAAGTCGCCGCACTGGAATCCTACTACAAGGCACAGGGCATGTTCGGCATTCCGAAATCGGGTCAAATCGACTATACCCGTGTCGTCGAACTGGATTTGGGCACCGTCACCGCTTCGGTCGCAGGCCCGAGACGGCCACAGGACAGAATCGAACTGGGCAACCTGAAAAAACGTTTCACCGAGCTGTTCGGTCTGCCTGTCGCAGACGGCGGTTTCAACAAGAAAACGGACGAACTGGCCAACACCTACCGGACACGTGATGGTGAAGAACTGCGCAATGGCGACATCCTGATCGCCGCCATTACGTCCTGCACCAACACCAGCAACCCGGCCGTATTGCTGGCTGCCGGCCTTCTGGCGAAAAAAGCTGTCGAAGCCGGTCTGGAAGTTTCTCCGCGCGTCAAGACTTCGCTGGCACCCGGTTCACGTATCGTCACGGGTTATCTGGAAAAAGCGGGATTGCTGCCATATCTCGAAAAACTCGGCTTCACTGTCGCCGCCTACGGCTGCACAACCTGTATCGGCAACGCGGGCGACCTGACGCCTGCCATGAACGAAGCCATCGTCGAAAACGATGTAGTCGCCGCTGCCGTTCTCTCCGGCAACCGCAACTTCGAGGCACGCATCCATCCCAATATCCGTGCGAATTTTCTGGCGTCGCCTCCGCTGGTCGTGGCCTATGCCATCGCCGGCAACGTCACCCGCGACCTGACGAACGAACCGCTCGGCAAGGGCAAGGACGGCAAGGACGTTTATCTGTCCGACATCTGGCCGACTTCGCATGAAGTGGCGGAACTGGTACCACTGGCGCTGGACGCTCCGACTTTCCGCCAGAATTACAGCGCCATCAAATCCGCGCCGGGCGAACTCTGGCAGCAAATTTCAGGTTTTGCCACCGGCGACGTCTACGACTGGCCACAATCGACCTATATCGCGGAACCGCCCTTCTTCAACGGTTTCACCATGGAAGCAGGCCCTGCATCGGCTCATATCACCGGCGCGCGCGCACTGGCCCTTTTCGGCGATTCCATCACGACAGACCATATCTCGCCGGCAGGCTCCATCCAGGAAAAAAGCCCTGCTGGCCAGTGGCTGCGTGAACACGGCATCGCCAAAGCGGACTTCAACTCCTTCGGTTCCCGTCGCGGCAACCACGAAGTCATGATGCGCGGCACCTTCGGCAACGTCCGCATCAAGAACCTGATGCTGCCTGCCGCACCCGACGGCAGCCGCAGGGAAGGCGGCTACACGCTGTATCAGCCGGACGGTACGGAAATGTCGATTTTCGATGCCGCCATGCGCTATCAGAAAGAAAACGTCCCGACCATCGTCATCGGTGGAGAAGAATACGGTACCGGTTCTTCGCGTGACTGGGCAGCGAAAGGCACACAGCTGCTCGGTGTCAAGGCCGTCATCGCCCGTTCGTTCGAGCGGATTCACCGCTCCAATCTGGTCGGCATGGCGGTTCTGCCGCTTCAGTTCACCGGCAACGACAGCGCCGCATCGCTTGGACTGCGTGGCGACGAAACGTTCGACTTGCTGGGACTGGACGACATCCAGCCTCTGCAGGACGCTACACTGGTCATCCACCGTGCCGATGGCAGCACCACCAGCGTTCCTCTGCTGTTGCGCATCGATACGCCGATCGAAGTCGATTACTTCCGCCACGGCGGTATCCTGCCGTACGTCTTGCGACAACTGCTTGCTGACTGACAGTATGGTTGTGCGACATCTGAAAAGGGCAGCATCCGCTGCCCTTTTTTCATACCATCACCGCGTATTGCATTGCGTTTTTCCTGACAAGACAGCCTGAACGTGTTTTTCTTGCCACGACCATACCATCGGAATGCGTCCCGTCATGCAGGACTGTAAAAAATCCGTAAAAAAACCGTTATTTTTATATTAAAGTATTCCTGTTGCCCTGTACGACACGAAAAGAGGTTCCGATGGATACCCAAACGGTCAGACAATACCTGAAAAATCGCTCGCTTTCGTTCTTCCGACTTTTTTTGCCGGTTTTGTTTCTCACCGGCATCACCTGTTTTCCGGGACATGCACTCGCTGATGATTTCGACGATGCCATTCGTCTTTTCAGAAACCGGCAATACGAACAGGCCATCTCCCTGCTGAAAGAAGGGGTTGACAAGAAAGATCACCGCTCGGAATATGTTCTGGGACTGATTTACTTCAACGGCATCGGCACCGGCAAGGATATCGTCCGTGGCATCAAACTCATCACGCAATCGGCCAATCGCGGATTCGCACGGGCACAGAATTATCTCGGCGTTCTCTATTACGAAGGAAACGGGGTCGAACAAAATGACCTGGAAGCCTTCCAGTGGTACGGCAAAGCGGCAGTCCAGCATTTTCCGGATGCTGAATACAATCTGGGCGTCATGTATGCACAGGGAAAAGGCACACGCCAGGATTTCGATGAAGCCATCAAATGGATTCGACGCGCTGCGATGCACCAGCTTCCGGAAGCGCAGTATGGTCTTGGCGTCATGTATGCCCGCGGTCTGGGCGTCGGAAAAAACGATGAACAGTCTGCCTTCTGGTTCGGCAAAGCCGCCAAACAAGGTTATCTGAAAGCCGAAAATAAAATGGGCGTTTTATACCAGTCCGGCAACGGTGTGGCAAAAAACGATGCCATGGCCGTCCAGTGGTTTACACGTGCTGCGGAAAAGGGTTATCACAAGGCCCAATACAATCTGGGCATCATGTATGAAAATGGCAAGGGAGTTCCCGCCGACAAGTCCAAAGCCATCGGCTGGTTCCGCAAGGCTGCCGCACAAGGCAATACCGACGCACAAAAACGGCTCAGGGTACTGCGTACGGCATCCTGATTCGCACCGTTTTGCCGGCATCACGTGACCTGTTCGTTTTGCCTTTTGCGCATGTGCATCGCCGCCCAGGATACGGCGAACCAATTTGCCTGCGACACCGGCATGACGACTTGCGAAACGGGCATGATAATCTGTCACACAGTTATTTTTTCAGGAAAAAACCGGCAAAATTTAGGATTGAGGCAAAAAAAAGGTATACTCTTTTATTTGTGCATTTGCATGCGACCGACTGTCACATGCCGTAATGCATAATGGACATGAACGAATCCGCTCATGCTCCCCTCTGAACAAGTCATGAGGATGCGACGGTACCTGCTATTGGTTCCGTCCGAATTGTCCGCATTCCCGCTTTTCAGGATAGTTAAAGACAGTCAAACCTTTGGAAATCATGAAGCCGGCCATCGACAGTGGCCGGAATTTTTGTTTTACCTGACCTTATTATCACTATGGCAGATCTGCATCAATCCTTACAGGAAGCACCGGAAAAAGAAGATATCCGCATGCTCGGACGCATGCTCGGCGATGTCATCCGGGAAAAAGAAGGCGAAGAAATTTTCAATCTGGTCGAGAAAATC
>CASETG010000088.1 GCA_949290765.1 Oxalobacter formigenes
CGGCAAACAGCAGGGGGTGGCGTTACAATAGCCGACCGTTTTATCTTTTTTCAGATCAGGATTTGCCATGTTCAGTTACCGGCACGCTTTTCATGCCGGCAATCATGCCGATGTTTTGAAACACGTCGTACTGGTGCAGACGCTGGTTCGCGCATGCCAGAAGGAAACACCGGTTTTTTATATCGATACCCATGCAGGCGCAGGAGTGTATGCACTGGACGGGAAAGCGGCGATGAAAAACGCCGAATTCGCATCCGGTATCGCCAGACTGTGGCATGAAGCCCATTTGCCGGAGCCGCTTGGGCAATATCTCTCGTGTGTTCGCGCACTGAATCCGGATGGCAAGCTGCTGGTATATCCCGGCTCGCCGTTCATCGCAGACGCGATGTTGCGCAGCCAGGACCGATTGCGTCTTTTCGAGTTGCATCCGACCGAAATCGGGATGCTGGACAGGAATATGGCCGAGTTGTCGCAAAACAGGCGGGCGCAGGGATTGCCGCCTGTACGAGGCAAGCGGACGATAGTGGAAAAAAAGGACGGATTTGCGGCGCTCAGGGCACAGTTGCCGCCGCCGTCGAGAAGGGCGGTCGTTCTGATCGATCCGCCTTATGAGGACAAGGCGGATTACCGGAAAGTGCTTGACGCCTTGCAGGATGCCATCAGGCGTTTTCCGACTGGAACGTATCTTGTCTGGTATCCGGTTTTGCAAAGACCGGAATCGCGCAGGTTCGCTGCCCAGCTCAAACAGGCGGTTTCACGGGAATGGTTACATGTCACGTTGCGTATCGGCAGTCCGGTCCCGGACGGAACGGGTTTTGTCGCCAGCGGTCTGTTTGTCGTCAATCCGCCATGGAAACTTGCCGAATCGCTGAAAGAGGCATTGCCGTCTCTGGTGCGGTTGCTCCAAAAGGATGCAGGTGCGGGTTTTACGCTGGAAAGCGGTGAAGCGACGCCGTCGCGCTGATTTGCGGCAAACCGGCACCCGAACGAATATTTCAACCAGGCAGGTTCGCCAGTAGCAGGAAAACGGTCGGTTTTTTCTGGAAATCCGGCATTTGCCCTTTCTCGATCCGTTTTTTCCATGCAGCTACGGGCAAGGTTTGTATGGATTCTGACGGCAGTGTCAGGTCGGTGGCCACACACAGTCGTGTGTCCGGTTTGCAGGCTGTGCAAAATGCCTTGAGCAAGGTGTCGTTTCGGTAGGGTGTTTCGATGAAAATCTGGGTTTGCCGGTCATGGCGCGAGCGTTCCTCCAGCGAACGGATGCGCCGCTGGCGCTGTTCAGGGTCTGTCGGCAGATAGCCATTGAAAGCGAAACTCTGGCCGTTCAGCCCGCTGGCCATCAGCGCCAGCAGCAGGGACGAGGGGCCGACCAGTGGCCTGACGGTAATGCCTTTTTCATGCGCGAGCCGAACAAGGTCTGCTCCCGGGTCGGCAACGGCAGGGACGCCGGCTTCCGATATCAGACCGCCGTCCTGACCTGACAAGAGCGGCTCCAGCAGTTCGGGGAGCCTCGACTTGTCCGTTCTGACATTGAGTTCCGCCATCCGTATTTGTTGAAGCGGGTGTTTGAGCGGGTGTGTCTTGTCGATGCGTTTCAGGTGGGCGCGTGCGGATTTTGCGTTTTCGACGATGAAGTAATCCAGCGTTGCAGTAGTGCCGGCGACGGTTTCAGGCAAAATGCCTGAAAGGGCATTCCCGTCGGTTTCTTCTCCCAATGTGTTGGGAATCAGATACAGAGTGCCTTTTCGTGTCATGGTTTTTCCGGAAAAAAAGTGATGCCGCAATGCCGCAACATGGTGGTCAGCGCGATAAGTGGCAATCCTGTCAGCGCGGTCGGGTCGTCGCTTTCGATTTTTTCCAGTAGCACGATGCCCAATGCCTCGTTTTTTGCGCTGCCGGCACAATCATACGGTTCTTCCGTTTTCAGGTACGCCTGAAGTTCGTCATCCGGCAGGTCGCGGAATGTGACGCAAGTATCGACGGTCTTTTTTTGCGCGTTCTCGTCCGGACGGGAATCACGTCCGTTCCATACGCACAGCGCCGTATGGAAAATGACTTTTTTGCCACGCATCTTTTTCAGCTGGGCGAACGCGTTTTCGAACGTGCCGGGTTTTCCGATGGCTTCCCCGTCGCATTCGGCAACCTGGTCGGAGCCGATGACGACGGCATCCGGAAATTTTTTGCCGACAGCTTTCGCTTTCAGGCAGGCCAGTCGCAATGCAGTCTCGGCCGGAGTTTCGGCCGGAAGCGGTGTCTCGTCGATATCCGGGCTGGCGGTTGTGAAGGGCAAACCGAGTCGGCTGAGCAATTCCTTACGGTATTTTGACGACGAAGCGAGAACAAGAGGCAGATGGAAATCGGATATCATGTCGGCTCGATAAGTGGCTAAAATGCAGATAGTGTACTAAAGCTTTGACGTATAAGAAATATTGTTGTTAAAATTATGAATTTTACGCTCTGGCCGAGCTATGGATTCTTGTCTGATTGATCCCTTTGCGTTTTGCAAAAACGGTGAACGCCTTGGCGGGCATACGCCTGTATCCGGTCTGGAAAGGCTGGCGGCAGTCTGCGCAAGCCAGTCCGGAGAACTGTCGTGGGAGGTTTCGGGTTCTCTGGACAACCATCAGAGACCACGATTGCTCATACATGTTTCTGGAGATATGTCGCTGGTGTGCCAGCGGTGTCTGGAAGTGCTGGTTTGCAAGCTGGATTCCGAAACGGTCGTGATGGTCGCGCGGACGGAAGAAGAGGCGGACGCGATAGAAGAGTCGTTTGAGGACGGTGAAGCTGTCGAGGTGATCGTGACGGATGGAAAGGTGGATGTCAGGGACCTTGTCGAGGACGAGGCGCTTCTGGCGTTGCCGCTGTCGCCCAGACATGAGGTTTGTCCAGATACTTCGACCGGCAAATGGCAGGAAAAGCGCGAGTCGCCGTTTTCGGCATTGAAAGCGTTTAAAACAAAAGGTTGACAACAAAAAAACAAGCGGCATTCCATTTTGTGACAATATGACAGGATGGATGTGTTAGAATTTCCGAAATTTTGATTCAGGAGTAATTATGGCAGTCCAACAAAACAAGAAATCGCCTTCGAAACGTGGTATGCATCGTTCGCACGATGCGCTGGAAGCGGTCCAGCTGTCAGTCGAGCCGACATCCGGTGAGAAGCATCGTCGCCATCATATCAGCCCAAGCGGTTTTTATCGTGGCAAAAAAGTATTGAATACCAAAAACGATCAGTAAGCATTTGGAATGCTGATGAAATCAATGGCGCAATAGGTTATCGACCTGGCGCCTTTTTTATTGCTGTTTTTGCGAGACTGGGTATTGCAGGGGGACGGACAAAAAATCCGGTTTGGGCGTGCTTGAGAACGAAACGAAAATTGTAAGAATTTCAATTGATTGCATGGGTGGAGACCATGGATTGAGTGTCACGATTCCGGCGTCTCTTTCCTTTCTTGGACAGGAACAGGCTGTACATCTCATACTGGTCGGCCAGAAGGATCTGATCGAGGCCGAACTCAAAAAACACAAGGCCGAAAATCATCCGCGCATCACGATAAGACATGCTTCCGAAGTCGTCAGGATGGATGACAAGATCGAAGTCGCGCTTCGCCGCAAAAAGGATTCATCCATGCGTGTGGCGATCGAGCTGGTCAAGAACGGCGAGGCGGATGTCTGTGTCTCGGCGGGCAATACCGGTGCCCTGATGGCTGTATCGCGCTATGTGCTCAAAACCATGCCGGGTGTGGACAGGCCGGCGATTTGCGCCATTTTGCCAAACCAGAAAAACGGCCCTACCTATGTGCTTGATTTGGGCGCCAATGTCGGTTGCGAGGCCGAACATTTGCACCAGTTCGCGCTGATGGGCTCGGCGCTGTTCGCCAATATCGAGGGCGACCCGCATCCGAGAATCGGTCTGCTCAATGTGGGAACGGAATCCATCAAGGGAAACGAGGTCGTAAAAAAGGCCGGCGAGCTGCTCCACGCGGAACACGGGAATGGTACACTTAATTTTTGTGGCAACGTCGAGGGCAACGACATATTCGAGGGGACGTGCGATGTGGTTGTCTGCGATGGATTTACCGGCAATGTCACACTGAAAGCGATCGAGGGGCTCGGACGTTTTTTCCGTGATGTGCTGGTCTCGGAGCTCAAAAGCAGTTTCATCAGCATGCTGGGCGCGTTGCTGGCAGGCAGGGCGCTGAAGTCGGTGCGGCAGCGGCTCAATCCGTCTAGATTCAACGGGGCATGCATGCTCGGGTTGCGCGGGCTGGTATTCAAAAGCCATGGCGGAGCGGATGTTTATGCTTATGGCTGTGCCATCCAGCGTGCGCATGACGCTGTCAGACGTGGTGTTTTGCAAAGAATATCCACTACCATGGCCGAGTTGCTACGGAATTCGCAGGATCATCAGGCAGCAGGAAAATTCAGAAAAGAAAACGGGATACAGGAACAAGAAACAGTATGACCATCTACGGAAAAATAATCGGTACTGGCAGCTACTTGCCCCCCAAACGTATTACCAATGATGAACTGGCAGCCATGCTGGCTGAAAAGGGTGTCGAAACATCGGATGAATGGATACGGACACGCAGCGGGATTTTGTCGCGCCATTATGCCGATCAGGGTGTGGTATCCAGCGATCTGGGTGCGAAAGCGGCAGAGAAAGCGCTGGAAATGGCAGGTTGTCAGGCCAATGATATTGAACTGGTGATCGTGGCGACGTCCACTTCCGACTTTTTCGGCGGTTTTCCGAGTACGGCCTGTATGGTTCAGAAAAAACTGGGTATCACCAGCAACTGTGCCGCATTCGATGTGCAGGCGGTGTGCAGCGGTTTCCTGTATGCCCTGTCGGTCGCCGACAGTTTCATCCGTGCGGGCGTATACAAAAAAGTGTTGGTCGTCGGCGCCGAAACCTATTCGCATATCATCGATTACAACGACAGGACGACATGCGTGCTGTTCGGCGATGGTGCCGGTGCGGTCGTGCTGGCGGCATCCGAGGAACCGGGCATTCTGTCCACTGCGCTGCATGCCGACGGACAGTATGGCGATATCCTGAGTTTGCCGGGGCATCTCAATAACGGTGCTATCGAGGGCAAGGGGTTCGTCTATATGGACGGCAAGGCCGTCTTCAAACTGGCGGTGACCTGGCTGGACAAGGTCGGCATGGAAGCGCTGGAAAAAGCCGGACTGAAAAACACGGATGTGGACTGGATGGTGCCGCATCAGGCCAATCTCCGTATCATGCAGAGCTCGGCCAAAAAACTGGATATTCCATCCGAAAAGATTATCGTGACGGTCGATCAGCATGGCAATACGTCAGCGGCATCCATTCCGCTGGCAATCGATACCGCAGTGCGCGACGGTCGCATCAAACCGGGACAACATATCCTGCTCGCTGCCATCGGCGGTGGGCTGACATGGGGTGCCGTGGTCATCAGAATGTGAAAGTGATTGTTTGACGATTGATAGAAGAGACGGAGCTATGCCTAAATTTGCTTTTGTTTTTCCGGGACAAGGGTCCCAGGCTGTCGGGATGCTGAACGGCTTTGCCGGTAATGCAGTCGTACAGGAAACCGTTGCCGAAGCATCCGATGCGCTCGGTTTCGACCTGGGCAAGCTGATTGCCGAAGGTCCGAAGGAAGAACTGGATCTGACGACAAATACGCAGCCGGTCATGCTGACGTCATCCATTGCTTTTTACAGGGCATGGATCGCGGCGGGTGGCGCCGTTCCGGAAGTGATCGCCGGACACAGTCTCGGTGAATTTTCCGCACTGGTCGCAGCTGGTGTGATTCCGTTTGCGGATGCGGTCAGGCTGGTGCGTTTCCGTGCACAGGCCATGCAGGAAGCAGTGCCTGTCGGTGTGGGCGGTATGGCAGCCATTATCGGTCTGGACAGCGATGCGTTGAAGACGGCATGCCAGGAAGCCGCGCAGGGAGAAGTGGTCGAACCTGCCAATTTCAATTCGCCGACCCAGATCGTGATTGCAGGACACAAGACAGCGTTGGCACGTGCCTGTGACGCTGCAAAAGCCAAAGGAGCAAAACGTGCATTGATGTTGCCGGTATCCGCGCCGTTCCATTCTTCCCTGCTGAAGCCTGCTTCCGACCGTCTGGCGGAATATATGGCCGACATGACTTTCTCCGCGCCGAAAATTCCGCTGATCAACAATGTGGACGTGGTGATCATCGACGACCCGCAGGCCATCAAGGATGCGCTGGTCCGTCAGGCAGCCAGCCCGGTTCGCTGGGTCGAAACCATCGAAAAGATGGCGTCCATGGGTATTACCCATATCGTCGAGTGCGGGCCCGGAAAAGTGTTGGCAGGTCTGTGCAAACGCATCAACGGTTCGCTTACGGGCGAAGCCATCGTGGATCAGGCATCTCTCGACAAAGTACTGGAGGCGCTCAAATGAGTGAAAATCTGGGAGGAAAAATCGCGCTGGTCACCGGCGCATCCCGTGGTATCGGTCATGCGATCGCTCTGGAACTGGCCGCTCATGGCGCGACCGTAATCGGTACGGCGACATCCGAAGCCGGTGCGGCGCATATCACGGAAGATTTGGCGAAAATCCGTCCGGATGCCGGAAAAGGCATCGTTCTGGACGTCAGCGATGCCGACCGTTCGCGTCAGGTCGTCGATGACATCCAGAAAGAGTATGGAGCTATCCACATTCTGGTCAACAATGCGGGTATCACGCAAGACCAGCTGGCCATGCGCATGAAAGACGAGGAATGGGACAAGGTCATCGCGGTCAACCTGACGGCGGTCGCCCGTCTTTCACGGGCCGTCTTGCGCGGCATGATGCGCGCGAAAGGCGGACGGATCATCAATATCACGTCGGTCGTCGGTTCGATCGGCAATGCGGGACAGATGAACTATGCCGCATCGAAGGCCGGCGTGGAAAGCATGAGCCGCGCACTGGCACGTGAAGTCGGTAGCCGCGGCATTACCGTAAACTGTATCGCACCGGGCTTTATCGATACGGATATGACAAAATCGCTGAGCGAGGAAGTTACCGGCAATCTGCTCAAACAGATTCCGTTGGCACGCTTCGGCAGTCCGGAAGATGTTGCCGCCGCTGTCGCTTTTCTGGCATCGCCGCAGGCATCCTATATCACCGGAACGGTGTTGCATGTCAATGGCGGTATGTTCATGAACTGACCGGAGCGATCGTTAGACAGCGGATTTTTGACTATAATTGTTTCGCATAAGCCGGAACTTAACCTGTGCAGTGAAATTTTTTGCGCAAACCTGCTAAAATGCGCGCACTTTCTGAAATTTGTGTTTTTTATTAACTGGAGCCAAGAAATGTCCGATATCGAACAACGTGTAAAGAAAATCGTTGCTGAGC
>CASETG010000089.1 GCA_949290765.1 Oxalobacter formigenes
GAATACTGTGGAAGGCAACAGGAACGTCATCGCGGCAACTGGAGAAAACGCATCGAATACGATGATAGTCGGAGATGGCGGCAACAATATCATCACGGCTACCGGAACCGGTAACAATACCATGTCGGTAGAGAATGGTACTAATACTATTACTGCTACCGGACAGGGAAGCAATGTTATTACATCGGCAACCAACAATACACTGAATGCGGTTCAGGATAACATCATTTCCGCAGGTAACCACAATCAGATTGTATCGGCCGGTGATAATACGATGAGTGCAGGTATCAAAAATACCATTACTGCTGTCGGCAATAACAATATGACCGTAACAGGTGATAATGGCAGCAATAACATCGTTGCCAGCGGCGTCAATGGTTCCAATAACCTGACTGCAACGAATAATACGATTACCAGTACTGGAACGACTACAATCCGGAATGCCGAAACGAATGCAACCAGTGCCATTGTCGTCAACCAGATCGGTGCCAATACCGGTATTGAAATGGTTGGTGAAGGAACCGCAACAGGTATGTCACTGAAAGGCACGGTCGGTGGCCAGACCGCCAGCTTGGCTTTGTCAGGCACAAATGTCAGTTTGCAAAATTCAAATCTGACGGGATTGAATATTGATAACAACGGGACGACGCTTAGTGGCGGTACAAATGCAGCGACAGGCTCGAAGATTACACTGGCAGATAATAATGCATCGGTTATGACTTCAGGTGGTAATGGTATGTGGGCCAATGCCAACAGTGCTGCTTTGACTGGAGGAGGCAATACTTTGACCATGAACAGTGGTGGCGCGCGTTTCTCCAACGGTAGCGGTGGTCCGGTCAAGGTTACCGGTGTGGCCAACGGTACGTCACGCTATGATGCAGTGAACTACGGTCAGTTGCAGGATGTGGAAAAGCTGGCCTCTCGTGGTATCGCAGCTGTTACGGCCATGGCCAATATTCCGCAAGTCGACCATGGCAAGACCTTTTCGGTGGGCGCTGGTGTGGGTAGCTATAATGGCTATCAGGCTCTTGCTATCGGCGCAAGCGGTCGAGTCATGGATGACTTGATTCTCAAGGCGTCTGTCGGTTCGTCTGAGAACGGTCATGTTGCATTCGGCGGTGGCGTCTCTTATTCCTGGTAAGAATTAGGGAAAATCTGGAGCTAATGAAGCTGGCAGCAGAAAAGGCTGCCAGCTTTTTTCATATACGGAAAAAGAAATGAAGAAACAATGGTGTGGAATATGGATATGTCTGATATGTACGGTGTTGGTACCGTTAGCGGGGGCACAGCAGAAAAAGACTCCTATCTCCCGGGAAACACCGAAAATGCGGTTTCTCGGCAAGTTCGACGCAGGTGTTCCGAATGCGGGTATATATAAGATGTATGATGCATCGGATGATGTGGTGTGTTATATTCTGATGCCCGATTTGCCGGTGACACGGCAAATTGCACAGGGCATCATGTATGAGGGAAACTCGATAGGTGCGATCAGTTGTGTAAAGGTGAAAGTGCATGTCGTTCCGATGAGGGAAAGATAAAGGTAGCGTTTTGTCAGTTTTTCACTAATAGCAGGAATAAGAAAAACCCGATGGTCTTCGCCATCGGGTTTTTTTCGGTCAGGCCGGTTATTGTACGATCATGTCGAGGATATAGGCATCGCTTGAGGGAACCGGTGCATTGGGTACTTTGTAGCGCTTGACGCGCAGGATGTGGCCGGTACCTTCCTGATGGCGATATCCTTCGATATTCGTGGCGAAGGCGCGCCATGCGCTGGTGCCGGTGATGACGCCGTTGTTGTCATAGTAGACGTCACGTACCTGAAAGCAGGTCTTGCCCGTGAGGGCGTTCTGGTCGCATTCGATGGTGTTTGCAGCGATTTCCATGAAGATGGTTTCGCCGGCGTTTCCGTAACGGATGGCGGCGGTCGGCGTGCCGGTGAAGGTCAGGGTGGTACCGTCATCAAAGCCGAGTTTCATGACCGGCGATGCTGACAGATACAAGTTTATGCTGGCAGGCTGTTGCAGTTGTGCGGTGACTTTCTGTTCCAGTGCGTTCAGCGGCGGAGTGCACAGCATTCTGGTCGAAATCATGTTGGAGAAGGTGACGGTATTGCCGTTGAGCAGGTAGGTGCCGTTGATGAGGTTGCAGGCGTTGGATACCGAAAAACGGTCTGTCTTGAAGTCGAAACGGACAGGTTTTTCGTTCTGGACAAACCATGCGTCGAGCCGGTTGCCGCGACGGTCAGTAGCGTCGCTCAGTTGCCAGTGGAAAGCATCCAGCGCATCGACAGCTTGTGAGAGTGGCGGATTCGAACCGGATGGAACCGGATTTTGGGCGCAGCCTGCCAGAAAGAACGGAATGGTCAACAAGGTCAAAAGGTATCGTTTCATGTTTTTCTCCGTGGATGGTGTTGTTCCCGAATGCAAACGGTTTGGTGGATGGTTTTTTTTCCGGAAATGTATCATCCGGCCTCTGTCGGCGAGTCGTGACGGACTTTGTTTCGGTTTTATCCCTTACGCTATCCATAAACCGGATGGAACACAAGGGTATGACTGTCCAAATTCGGGACAGTTCGTTTTTTTTGCAGGTATCCTTTGAAACAGGACGGATTTGTCGAAAGGGTTTGACGACCGGCAAAACGGCGGGAGACAAGGGATGTCTCCTGCCGGTTGTGTCTGCAGTCATTTTTTTCCGAGCAGCATGAGATTGACCGGATATGCTTCCGTTTCCAGTTTCAGTTCCTGACGCAATACGTTTTCGTTCATTGTGATGACGAAACGCCCTTCGATGCCGAGCGAGGCGGCTGCCAGATAGATATTCTGGGTCATGGCACCGGCTGCGATGTCGGCATATGCTTTTTTTGTTCCGCCTTGTCCCACGAATACGAGTACGACCGAAGATTCTCCGACGATGCGTTGCGGACCCGCTTCGCTGCGGATATCCTGGCGCGAAATTTCTTCAAGCAGGTTTTTTTGCCAGTCGTACCGGTATACGCCGGTATCCATCAGAACGTAGATGGTATTGTAGGGGGCGCGATGCATCGCAAAAGGAACAGTCCACCCGTTTCCGTTCCGGTTTTGTCCGGTGGCCGCCCATAGCAGGCTGGAAAGTTCCTGCATGGTGATGCTTTTGAGCGGGAAGTCGGACGGCAATGCCGAATGACGTGCATTCAGAACGGTGAAGATGCCCTCGCCGCCTTGTGTCGCCGGAGCAGGCAGCGCGATGTCCGCTCCTGTTGCCGTACCGGTCAACGCCAGTGCGGCCAGCAGGCCAAGACAGGTTTTGCCGAAGGTTCGCATGGTTTTCCGTTCCTATTTGATGACGCGGATGACGTCGCGACGGCGGTGTGGCGTCGTGGGATGTTCGGCGGCGTAACCGAGCGCGACACCGAATTGCGGGGTGTATCCATCCGGAATACCCAGATCGCGCAGCAGGGTGGCGGCGACGCCAGGGTCTTCGAAAGCCATGGTGAAGCTGGCGAGGTAGCATGACCCCAGTCCGAGAGAGCTGGCGGCGACGCACATGTTCTGCGCGGCGTTGGCGCAGTCTATCCGTGCGTTGCGGGATTCATTGCCGGAAATGATGATCAGGGTCGGCGCATTGTAAAACGGGGAAAATTCCGGGTCGAGCGCTTTTTCGCGGTTGCGTTCGTTATCCGATTTGAGCATGGTGTCGCAGGCGGCGTCGCGCAGTCTTTTCAGCAGTTCCTTGTTCTGGACGGCTGTGAGATACCAGGCTTGCATGTTTCTGGAAGTTGCGGCATAAATGCCGGCCTCAAGTATCCAGTTGAGGTCGCGGTCGGGAATCTGCTGGGGTTTGTAGGCACGGATGCTCCGTCGTGCAAGCATGGCGCTGATAGTGTCGTTCATGGAGTTCTCCTCGAAGAATTAGGCTCGGATAGCTGTTTGCGTAACCGCAATGTCTGCCGGTTATTAGAACACTGTTTATAGGCAATGTAAACGTGCCTGCCGGCTGATCCCGGCATTGAGGCACGTTTGGGCAGGGCAGTGCTTTATGGCAGCGGTTTCGTCCGGCAGGTGTCGAAGATATCGAGTGCCTTGTCGTAAGTATTCGATTTGATTTCCATGAGGGCAAGCAGGGTGTGGAACAGGTTGTCGTGAGACCATGTGTTGTCTTTGGCTTGTTGCGAGATGCAGCCGTAATCGAGGTGATCGAGTTTTTTCATGGTGTCGGACATCCACAGGATCATGGGGACTTTTTTCTGTTCTTCCGGCGCGATGGCGTAGGGAAGACCGTGAAGGTAAATGTTGTTTTCGCCGAGCGATTCACCGTGGTCGGAGATGTAGAGCAATCCGGATTCCAGATGCGGGAATTTCTTGAGGATGCCGATAGCTTTGGAAACGACATGATCCGTATAGAGGATGGTGTTGTCATAGGTGTTGGTGATTTCCTGGCGGGTGCAATTCTGGATATCCGCTGTGTCGCAGGTAGGTGTGAATTTGCGGAAAATGTCGGGGTAACGTTTGTAATATGTCGGGCCGTGGCTGCCGATGGTATGCAGGACGATGAAGGTGTCTTTTTTGACGTTGGCGATATATTCCTCGAGATTGTCTAGCATGATTTCATCGAAGCAGCTTTGTCCGTCGCAGTAGCGCGGGTCGTTGCTTTTGTACACTTTTCTGGTAGGAACCCGGTTGCAGACTTCCTTGCAACCGTCATCATTCTCAAGCCACAGGACATCAAAGCCGGTTTGCTGGAGCAAATCCATGAGGTTTTCTGTATATTTTGCGTCGTCGGCATGAAAGTTTTTCCGTGTCATGTTGGAAAACATGCACGGTACTGAAGTGGCTGTCGCCGTACCGCAGGAATAGACATCCTGAAAAGCGATGACGTTTTCTTTGGCAAGTAACGGATTGGTCTCGCGGGGGTAGCCGTTAAGCGAAAAATTGGCGGCACGTGCCGTTTCTCCGACGACCAGAATGAATACGGCTGGTACAGAACCTTCGTATGGCATCAGTCTGGCAGCTGTATCCAGACGCTGGAGCTGCCGGTCAACCAATGAACGGATGTGCAAGTATCGTCCGGTGGAATAAAGCGTGCTGACCGGATTGATGAGCCGGTGCATGTCCTGATGGTTGCGGCCGAAGGCGGCATATTCCTTGAATAACAGTGCGGCGATCATTCCGGTTGCGACAAGGCATCCCGCTATGGCAAACAGACGGCTTTTGCATTCCGTACGGAAGGAATGATAGTCGATACGGGTGACTGTCAGGCATATGGCAGGCAGTATACCTCCGAGAACGACCCAGATAATGAAGCGCAGGGTCATGAGGTCAAGCGCTTCGCGTGTGTTGGTTTCGAATGCGTTTCTGATCATGTCCGAGTCGATGAAAATGCCGTATTCGAACATGAAGTAGTTGGTTGCGCTGGCGATGACCAGCAGCAGGATCAGGATCGGTTTTGCAATGTACGGTATCAGAACGAGATTGAACAGCAGATAGAGTGCAGAAAAAATGACGATTGGTATGCTGATGCCGAACAGGAAGGTTGTGTAATCCGTTATGTTCAGATGCCGGATGATGTAGCGCCACAGAGCGAGGTTCAGAACGGTGGTGAAATACAGGGCGCTGATGACAGTCAGCCATCGGCTGTCGAGCTGGAAACGGTATTCAGGCAGTTTGCCGGAGAAGTATCTTGCCATAAATGATTGTCTGGTTCTGTTCGGAATACGGATATTGTCGAGATGAAACAGTCAAATCACGATGAACTGCATGTGAAGGGAGCGTGAACTGTTTAATATTCGTCAGCGTTCACGTGGACAGAACGTTTGCGGGCAGGGGGCGCAAGGCAGATGAAATGGCAGCCGCGCGAAGCGGCGGTCATGATTTCGGTGAGCATCCTGGCGGTGTGAGTGAGGGCAGGGTGTAACGGATGCAGATAAAAAAAGGCCACGTTATGAAACGTGGCCTTTGGTATTCCTGGTGGGTTGTGAGCGACTCGAACGCTCGACCTACGGATTAAGAGTCCGCAGCTCTACCAACTGAGCTAACAACCCGATAGGTTTGAAATTATAGCAGCAAATTTCAGAATAGGTAAAGTGTTATCGGTTTTTTTTGTGAATGATGTGTTTTTCATACATTCTGCACCGAGAGTGTACTGCTGTTTGCCTTATGCACGGTAATGGTGGTGCGCGACTTTTTGCGGATGCTCTGTTTCGGGACATGTCTGCGCAGGATGGTATGTCATGGTGTTTTGTCATGCACCTTTGTGGTGCGTCACGCAGGCAACAAGTGTCTTTGATGTTCAGGATGCAGGGTTGGACAGCTGGTTTTCCGGATTGTTTCCGTTCGGCAATGTGGTGAATGGCTTGATGCCGAAAGTTGGCACGGTCTGTGCTTCAAGAGAGGTACGGAAATCATTTCGCAGGACAGGGAAGTATTGTTCAGGTGTGCTTTTCACCATCGGTGCGTCCCGGTCCGGATTTGAAGTTTTTTTCAGTATCCATAAGGGGAACGAGATGAAATTGATCAGTGCCATTATCAAACCGTTCAAGCTCGATGAGGTCAGGGAAGCGCTGGCCGAGATCGGCATTCAGGGAATGACTGTGACGGACGTTCGCGGTTTCGGACGGCAAAAAGGACATACGGAATTATACCGCGGTGCGGAATATGTTGTTGATTTTCTTCCGAAAATCAAGATCGAGGTAGCGGTTGCAGACCAGTATCTCGATCAGGTGATCGAAGCGGTTTGCCAGTCCGCTTCGACTGGCAAGATCGGTGACGGCAAGTTGTTTGTCGTCGATCTGGAACAGGCGGTGAGAATCCGTACGGGTGAAACCGGTGAAGAGGCATTGTAAGCAGGAGGCAGATCATGAGAAAGATAATATTGTCAGGTATGGTACTGGCGGGCGCAGGGTTGTCCAGTATGGCACACGCGCAGGATGCAGCCACGGATACGGCTGTGACGGCGGCCGCCGCCTTGAGTGCGGGCGATACGGCATGGATGATGACATCGACATTGCTCGTATTGATGATGGTAGTGCCTGGACTGGCGCTGTTTTATGGCGGACTGGCGCGAACGAAGAATATGCTGTCCGTGCTGATGCAGGTGTTCGTGACGTTTTCGTTGATTACGGTGTTGTGGTTTCTGTATGGTTATTCGCTGGCGTTTTCCGGTGAAGGTACGATTATCGGTGATTTCAGCAAAGTGTTCATGAAGGGTGTGACACCGGATTCCATGTCGACGACCCTGACGACGATTCCGGAGTATGTGTTCGCGGCGTTTCAGGGGTCGTTCGCCTGTATTACGGCAGCGCTGATTGTCGGTGCCTTTGCTGAACGTATCAAGTTCGGTGCGGTGATGGCATTCATGGCGATCTGGTTTACGTTCAGTTATGTCCCGATGGCACATATTGTCTGGGGTGGCGGTTTCCTGGCTGAGGACGGCGCACTGGATTTCGCAGGCGGAACGGTCGTTCATATCAATGCCGGTATTGCAGGTCTGGTCGGTGCATGGTTGATCGGCAAGCGGCTGGGTTATGGACGTGAAGCATTCATGCCGCATTCTCTGACGCTGACGATGGTGGGTGCTTCCCTGTTGTGGATCGGCTGGTTCGGTTTCAACGCCGGTTCGGCAGGTGCTGCCAACGGTCTGGCCGGAATGGCTTTCGTCAACACGGTTGTCGCTACGGCTGCAGCTATCCTGACCTGGCTGATCGGTGAAGTCTTTACTCGTGGCAAACCGTCAATGCTGGGTGCAGCTTCCGGTGCTGTCGCTGGTCTGGTGACGATTACGCCGGCTGCCGGTTTTGCCGGTCCGATGGGATCGTTGATCATGGGTCTGATTGCGGGTCCGGTTTGTCTGTGGGGTGTGACCGGTCTGAAAAGACTGCTGAAGGTCGATGATGCGTTCGATGCTTTCGGTGTACACGGTCTGGGCGGTATTCTCGGTGCGATACTGACGGGGATTGCGGTTTCTCCTGCTCTGGGTGGTACCGGTCTGGCAAGCGGCGATTATGCGATGCTGACCCAGGTCTGGATTCAGATCAAGAGCGTTGTCGTTACAATCGTCTGGTCGGCAGTGGTATCGTTTATCGCTTACAAGCTGATCGGCATGGTCTGGGGATTGCGTGTTTCCGAAGATGAGGAACGCGACGGTCTGGACAAGACGTCTCACGGTGAATCGGCTTATCACTACTGATCAGGCAGGAATACCTTAAGATGTGTATGAAAAAGCCCGGCATCATGCCGGGCTTTTTCGTTTTCGCTCAGGTACACATACACATATGGTACCTTGCGATTTTACTGGCCGCTCTTGTTTCCGATGGATTCAAGGAGCATGGTGTTCATCCGTTTGACGAAGGCTGCCGGGTCTTGCAGGATGCCGCCTTCGGCCAGAACGGCCTGGTCAAACAAGAGGTTTGTCCAGTCGTCGAAACGGGCGCTTTCGTATTTGAGTGCCTGGACGATTGGATGATTCGGGTTGATTTCCAGAATCGGTTTCATGTTGGGCACTTTCTGGCCGGCAGCCTTGAGCATGCGCTGGAGATTGCTGGAAAGGTCGTTTTCATCGGCAATCAGACATGATGGCGAGTCGGTCAGACGGACGGTG
>CASETG010000090.1 GCA_949290765.1 Oxalobacter formigenes
AGGTCGGCGAAGCGGAGGCTGCCGCTCACCAGTCCTATGCCAACCAGCATGTCAGTGCCGCGGAAGAAGCGCTTTCCCGTTCCTGATCGCTTCCTTTTGTGTCTCTTCAAACGCCCGCTCCTGCGGGCGTTTGTGTTTTCGGTACATTATTATTGCCTTGTCGTCAGACTGCCTTCTGATACAGCGACCAACAAAAAACGCGACATATTGTCGCGTTTTTTGTCGGATGGAAAAGGAACTGTCTTTTCAGAAACGATCCTGACCGTCTCCCAGTCGAACGGATGGATTGAGCGCTTCCAGCGCCAGCAATGCAGCAGCCTGATCGGCTTCCGCATGTTTTTCGAGCAATCCATTGAATAGTTCGGCAACCCGTTTCGTCAACGGCAATTCAAGACCGGTATCTTCTGCCGCAGCCATGATATTGGCATGATCCTTGGCCTGACTCTTGATTTGGCCACCTGGCTTGAAATTGCGCTCGAGCATGCGCTGCCCGTGCAGCTCGAGAATCCTGCTCTCTGCAAAACCGCCACGAATCGCCTGCCGCATGGCCGCAGGATCCGCGCCGCCTGCCTGTGCGAGCAACATGGCTTCCGCAACGATAGCGACCGTACCCCCGACAATCAGCTGATTGCACAGCTTGGCAATCTGGCCGCTCCCCGTCGGCCCCACCAGTGTCGGACGCCCCATCACCTTGAACACAGGCTCGGCACGCCGAAAATCATCCGGCTGTCCGCCGACCATAATCGCCAGCGTTCCCGCTTCGGCACCGACAACGCCTCCCGATACCGGTGCATCCAGAAACGCGACCTGATGTGGTGCCAGCATCTGCTGGACATCCTTCGCCTCGGACTGTTTCGTCGAACTCATATCGATGACCAGCGTTCCGGCCCGCAAGTCGGGCAACATGGCTTCGACAACCCGTTTGACGACTGGTCCCGCCTCCAGCATGGTAATCACGATATCGGCAGAGCGAACCGCATCCGCCAGCGTATCAGCCACGCTGGCACCATATCCGGCAAGCGGCAATGCCTTTTCACGTGTCCTGTTCCATGCGCTCAGTGGATACCCTGCCTGTAAAAGTCGGGCTGCCATAGGCAGCCCCATCAGGCCGATACCGACGAACGCGATATTCGGCAAATTTTCGTTACTCACTTGACTGATTCCATCAGGACAAAGCGTTTATTCGAAGCGATACGCGCCACGCAAAACGATGAAGTTTTCGCCATCGTTCGGTTTGCTGATGCCTGCGTTGGAATAATGCTGGATTCTCAGACCCAAATCGAAGTTGTTGTCGAATACGTAACCGACACCGATATGATCGGCAAATTCAAAGGACGTACCCATCTTGTTGCCGTTGTTGTTGTAATTTTCCGAGAAAAGGCTGGCACCGATACCTGCTTCGATATAGACACCTTTCTTCGATGCATTTTCCCAACGGAATACCGGGGTGATACCGATTACAGCCAAATCCTGTGAATCATGCCCATCGTTGTAACGGTCACCATGCCACCAGCCCAGGTTCAGATCCCAGTAACCGTTCAGATGCCATCCGCCGGCCGTTCTGAACCAGTCCTTGTTCCAGTCCCACTGGAAACCGACACGCGCCAATTCAACATGTTCGCCGACACCGACTTCAAAAGAAACGCCATCGACCATATAGTTGTTTTCGGCAGCCTGACCAGGCACGGCAACAAGCGCCATGGAAGCGAATATAGCTCCCAGACAGTTACGAACGAATCGCATAATTCACCCTTTCCTTAAGTTCAAGTATTATTGTTCAAATTTTTCCAGCCAATTTTGAAGCGATCCCGGTGTATCCTGCCGGGGTCATCTCCAATAATTCCTTCTTCGCCTCATCCGGCAAAGCCAGCCCGTTGATGAAGGCATGCAAATCGTGCTTGTCGATACCTTTCCCGCGAGTCAGCGCTTTGAGTTGCTCATACGGATTTTCGATACCGTAACGTCTCATGACGGTCTGAACCGGTTCAGCCAGCACTTCCCACGCATCTTCCAGATCATGTGTAATCCGTTCCGCATTCACTTCGAGCTTGTTCAGACCACGCAGGCAACTGTCGTAGGCCAACACGGTATAACCCAGCGCAATACCGATATTGCGCAACACGGTCGAGTCGGTCAAATCGCGCTGCCATCTTGAAATCGGCAATTTTTCAGACATGTGCTTGAGCAAGGCATTGGCAACGCCAAGATTGCCTTCCGAATTTTCGAAATCGATCGGATTGACCTTGTGCGGCATTGTGCTGGAACCGACTTCGCCTGCACGCGTGACCTGTTTGAAATAACCCAGCGAGATATAGCTCCAGATGTCCCTGTTCAAGTCAATCAGAATCGTATTGGCACGCGCGATGGCATCGAACAGTTCCGCAATATAGTCGTGCGGCTCGATCTGGATGGTATATTCGTTATATGTCAGTCCAAGCCGCTGCTCGACGACGCTTTTTGAAAAACGTTCCCAGTCGAAACCGGGATACGCCGCAAAATGGGCATTGTAGTTTCCGACCGCGCCATTCATCTTGCCCATGATCTGAACCGCACCGATCTGGCGCGACGCACGCATCAGGCGTGACACGATATTGGCGATTTCCTTGCCCAGTGTAGTCGGACTGGCCGTTTGTCCATGTGTTCTGGCCAGCATCGGCAAAGCGGCATATTCGTGAGCCATGTCCTTCAGTTTCCCGATGACCGCATCCAGTGCCGGCAAAACGACCTCGTCTCGCGCAGCCTTGATCATCATGCCGTGCGAGGTATTGTTGATATCTTCTGATGTGCAGGCGAAATGGATGAATTCCGCAGCGGGCCGCAATTCCTGTGTGATGGCCGGGTCGACATCGACCTTGCGCGGATTCAGGCGAGAAAGTTCCGGCGGCAAGTCAAGACCGATGGATTCCTTGATCCAGTATTCGACAGCCTTGACATCATGGTTGGTTATCGCCTCGATTTCCTTGATACGTGCCGCATCGTCGACTGAAAAATGCTCTGCCAACGCATCAAGAAAGCGGCCGGCAGCATCCGAGAACGGATGAATTTCCTCAAAACCGGCCTGCGACAGTGCCTTGAACCAGGCTATCTCGACCTTGACCCGATGCCGCATGAAACCGGCCTCCGAAAGAATCGGTCTTAACGCGCCGGTTTTCCTTACATATCTTCCGTCAAGCGGCGACAAGGCGGAAAGAGCAGAAAGTTCCATGTCAAAAAACTCATCCGATAATATACGACTGCCTAGTTTAACATCTTCCGCGTGCAATTTGCCTGTTTTTAACGCATTACTGACGTATATGTGACACTCCGATGCTATAATGCCGCATATTTTTCTGTGTGCGCCATGAAACTGATCGGAATTCTCACCAGTCCCTACGTTCGAAAAACGCGCATTGTATTGTCCGAAAAAAAGATCGGTTACGAATTTGTCCTGACCGATCTGGGCGTCCCGGACAATATCGCGACCCAGTTCAACCCGCTCGGCAAAGTCCCCTGTCTGGTCATGGATGATGGCAAAACGCTGTATGACTCCAGCGTGATTGTGGATTATCTCGACACGCTGACTCCGGTCAACCGCCTTTTGCCGGAAGACCGTCACGCCCGTACCGAGGTCAAGTGCTGGGAAGCGCTGGCCGATGGCATCATGGACGCCGCTGTTCTGGTTCGCCTTGAGGGAAAACGCCCGGTCACCGCACAGAGTCAGGACTGGATCGGCTTGCAAACCGGAAAGGTTCATGCCGGGCTGAGAGCGCTTGCGTCACAACTCGGCGAAAACACGTTCTGTCACGACAATACTTTTTCACTGGCTGATATCGCCGTCGGCTGCGCACTCGGCTGGCTCGACTTCCGTTTTCCCGAAATCGCATGGCGCAAGCAATACCCCAATCTGGCCGCCCTGTCCGAACGCCTCTCGAAACGCCCGTCTTTTCAGGAAACACGTCCGCAATAACGAAGCCGGAGGGCGCTTCATGCGCGCCCTCAGGCTTTTGCCGCACCGTCTTCCGCGCTGGTCTGGCCGTCAATAATACCGCCTCCCAGACAGACATCACCCTGATAAAACACTGCCGACTGTCCGGGAGTGATCGCCCACTGCGGCTGCATGAAGCGCGCCGAAAATTCGGCCTGTCCCGTTATATCAAGCCTGCACGGCACATCTTTCTGGCGATACCGCGTTTTGACGGCCAGCTCATGCACCTGCGGTGGTGTACCGGCAATCCAGCTGGATTGCCCCGCCACCAGTGACGGCGACAATAGCCAGGGATGGTCATGCCCTTGCACGACGTACAGCGTATTGTTGGGAATATCCTTGCGAGCGACATACCATGCATCGCTCGTACCATCCGGTTTTCTGAATGACTTCAGCCCACCGATACCGATTCCCTTGCGCTGTCCGATGGTATAGAAACTCAGACCGACATGGCGACCGACCTCCACGCCTTCCGGCGTCTTGATTGGTCCGGGCTCATAAGAAAGATAACGGTTCAGGAACGCACGGAACGGCCGCTCTCCGATAAAACAGATCCCCGTCGAATCCTTCTTTTTCGCATTCGGCAATCCGATTTTTTCCGCTATCTTGCGGACTTCCGTCTTCCTGATTTCGCCAAGCGGGAAAATCGTTTTCGACAATTGTTTCTGATTCAGGCGATGCAGAAAATAACTCTGGTCTTTCGTATCATCGACCGCCTTGAGCAATTCGAAACGTCCGTCATTTTCACGAACCCGCGCATAATGCCCCGTGGCAATCTGTTCCGCACCTAGCGACATGGCATGATCCAGAAAAGCCTTGAACTTGATTTCCGCATTGCACAGTACATCGGGATTCGGCGTTCTGCCCGCTTCATATTCCCTCAGGAATTCCGAGAAAACCCGCTCCTTGTATTCCGCCGCGAAATTCACCACTTCGATATCGATACCGATCACATCTGCGACGGTAACGGCATCGAGCCAGTCCTGCCGCGCCGAACAATAGTCACTGTCGTCATCGTCTTCCCAGTTCTTCATGAAAAGCCCGACGACCTCGTAACCCTGCTCTTTCAGCAGCCATGCCGATACAGACGAATCGACACCGCCCGACATACCAATCACGACTTTTTTCCTGCTCATGCCTTCACTTCCTTTCCACAAACAGCGTTGACAACATGGAAAGGGGCATCTTTTGCCCTTTCAGATAATCTTCGACCGACTGCAAAACCAGTTTGCTGCGATGCCTGTGGCGACTGGCCAGTATTTCATCATAGGTCATCCACACCGCTCGCAATATGTCGGAATCCAGCGGACGGTCGCTTCGCGATAACGCTTGCCCGGAAAAGGTGAACCGCAAAAAAGACACTTTTTCGCCTTTTTCCAGGGTATATTGCAGCAAATAAACGCCGACAAGCCCATCCGGCACCATCCGGTACGCCGTTTCTTCCAGCGTCTCCCGCACTGCCGCCTCCTGCAAGGATTCATCCGCCTCCAGATGTCCGGCAGGCTGATTCAGCGTGATGCCATGCTCCGTTTCCTCTTCCACCATCAGGAAACGCCCGTCTTTTTCGATAACGGATGCCACCGTGATTTCAGGTTTGAACATAACCGCTCCGTCTGTACAATCCATTCTATTTTAACGCAATGCCTTGCATTTGCTATGTAACCGCCACCCGCCAGCCCCTTCTGACGCCACATGCCAGACACTTGCATAATCAGTGGTCAAAACATCACCACAGACATAAAAGTTTGAATTTTTTGCTTTCCTTGCAGAAAAATTGTGTATTATAAAAAACTTTCCAAAGTGTGGAGGAAATTGACCCAGTCGGCTTTTATTTGATTTACAATTTCGTAATACGTGCGTTATGGTGATGCCGTAAGGCGCCGAAAGCGTCGGTCATCAAATGTTGTCAACCGCCAGATACGGAATGGATATGGCATTTCGAGGATGCAGACACATCCGGACGACTGGTATCTTTGGTTATCTTATCGCTAATAAAAGCGCCCATTTCACAATTCGGATTCGGGAACGCCGTCCCGTCAGGACATATGCGTTCTTTCATCAAACAGGAAACGAAATGGCAAATACACCGGAAATGCGTATGCCATCTTTCGCAAACAGGAGAAATTGAACATGCAACGGATTATGTTACGCGGAAAAATTCATCGTGCCACCGTCACCCAGTGTGATCTGGCTTATGAAGGTTCCTGC
>CASETG010000091.1 GCA_949290765.1 Oxalobacter formigenes
CCTGTTTCTGTGCTATCTGAAACAGTGCCTCGGCATATGGGCGCGCTACAGTAGCTATTTCCATAATTAAAGTTCAGCAGAAAGTTTGTTTAACAGATCAGCATGGGCTTTAGCGTCAATTTCGCGTTTGAGAATCTGTTCCGCTCCCTTGACAGCCAGCGAGGCCACTTCTGCACGAAGCTGTTCCCTGGCCTGCTTGATTTGCAATTCGGCCTGGGCCTTTGCCTGAGCGATGATTTCAGCGGCTTCGTTTTCGGCATCCTGCTTGATGTCGTCAGCGATTTGCTGAGCACGTGTTTCAGCTTCCTGAACACGTTTCTGACCTTCTTCTCTTGCTTTGGCCAGCTCGCTCTGAACGTGCTTTTGTACGGCGATCATTTCCTGCTTGCTGCGGTCGGCCGCAGTCAAACCTTCCTGGATTTTTTTCGCGCGCTCATCCAGAACCTTAACTAAAGGTGGCCATACTACTTTTGCCGTGAATATGGCAAGAACAATAAAGACCACGAATTGCGCGAATAATGTCGCATTTAAATTCACGGTATTTCCCTTTTAAAATAGTATTGCGCCATGTTCAAGTTTCGGATGTTTCCATCCGAACCCAACTTGTTCAGTTACCTGCGAAAGGATTAACGAACGCAAACATGACGGAGATAGCAACGGCGATCAGATAAACCGCGTCAACCAGACCAGCCAGAATCAGAACGTTCGTACGCAGCGGGTTGGTCAGTTCAGGCTGACGTGCGGATGCATCAAGGTATTTACCTGCCATAAAAGAGATACCGAAAGCTGCGGCAAACGCTACGATAGCGATCATGAAACCACAGGTAAAGACCATCATGCCAATATTACTCATAATATTTCCTTCCAGATTGAAAAATAAAGGTTAAAACAAAGGGTTGAAAAAATCAGTGTCCTTCATGGGCAAGACCGAGGTAAACCAGGGTCAGCATCATGAAGATGAATGCCTGCAGGAAAACGATCAGGATATGGAAAATCGCCCAGATCGCGCCTGCAACGACGTGTCCCAGGAAAAGGAACGAACCGCCGATCGACAGGGAAGCATATGCCCCCAGCATGGCGATCATCAAAAACAGCAGTTCGCCGGCATACATGTTTCCCCACAACCGCATGGCCAGGGAAACCATTTTAGAGATGTATTCGATGCAGTTCAGAATGAAGTTTGCCGGTGCCAGCGCAAGACCAAACGGTGCACCGAAGAGTTCGTGCAGAAAGCCTTTCAGACCTTTGACCTTGATGCCGAAATAAATCATCAGTACGACGACGCCCAGCGAAATACCGACCGTACCGTTCAAATCGGATGTCGGCACAACACGATGGTAGGCAATGTATTTATTCAGGCCGGTCCAGGAAAAAAGCTGTCCGAACAGGTCCACAGGCAGAAAGTCCATGCAGTTCATCAGCGAGATCCAGACGAACATGGTCAACGCCAGCGGTGCGATAAACCGGCGGTCGCCATGAATCTGAGCCTTGGACTGACTATCGGCCATTTCCACCAGAACCTCGATCATGGATTGCACGCGGTTTGGCGTGTCGGAAGTGGCTTTCCTAGCCACGATATACATGAAAATGCAGGCGAAAGCACCACAAAAAACGGACCAGAAAACCGTATCGAGATTGATAATGGAAAAATCGATGATTTTTTCCTGATGGCTAGTTCCGAAGTTTTGAAGGTGGTGGGTTACGTATTCTGCCAATGTTGGCGTATGAGCATCTGCAGACATGATCAACTCTTCAATTTTAACAATAATAAAATATAACTCTTAAGAATCAGGATGTAGCTCACTATAAACGCTATCCATTTGATATCCCGATAAAACCAGAAGGCCAGTATTACCAGCAGAATCGAGATCGCAATCTTCAAGAATTCCATTACAAAAAAGGTGGCGGGTATGATTTTGTGAAATATTTTTTGCGCGAGAAACAAGCCTGCAAAAAAACACACATTCGGAATCACACAACACAAGCCGGCCAAAATTGCCGCAATTCCGGAAGGAACTCCTCCTATCAACACCGCAATCAGCGCAATGATTATCGCAAAAGCCGATTGCCATAAAAGAACACGCCCCATTTTTGATCTCAATTTGCCGCTGTTATCAAATCAGGAGCCACAACCGGAACAAATTCCCCACATTGGAAGAATCTGTATCCGGATTGCCACCAAACCCCCGAATTATACTTGTGTTACAAATTTGCGGTCAATGAAATTTTGCCTACAAAATATGCAAATTTTTTCTTATTTGGCGGTTATTGAAAAAACTTTTTTTCTTTTGAAAAGAACCGTTTCCAAACAATATCTGATGTAAGTTATCGGAATTAATTTTTGTCCCGGACGAACGCGTTGTTGCGCCGTTCCTGACCGATCGACGAGACCGGTCCATGGCCCGGAATGAACTGCACGTCATCGCCCAGTTTGTACATGTTTTCACGGATGGATTTTTCCAGCGCCTTGAAGCTGCCCTTGGGCAGATCGGTACGTCCGATCGAGCCCGCGAAAAGCACATCGCCGGAGATGGCGACTTTTGTCGGAGCATGAAAGAAAATGACATGACCCGGCGAGTGTCCGGGGCAATGAAAGACTTTCAGGGTTTCGTTGCCGACAGTGACTTCGTCGCCCTGTTCGAGCCAGCGGTCAGGTGTGAACGGTTGTCCCGGCGGCAATCCCCACATGCGGGTCTGTTCCGAGCCGAGTTGTTCAAGCAGCCAGTCATCGGCCTTGTTCGGCCCTTCGATGGGTACGTTGTAAAGGTCGGCCAGTTTTCTGGCGCCGCCGCAATGGTCCAGATGGCCATGCGTTACCAGAACCTTTTCCAGTGTCAGATTATGCTGTTTGATGGCATCGCTGATTCGTTCGATATCGCCGCCCGGATCGACGACAGCGGCCTTGTTTGTGTTTTCATCCCACATCAAGGTGCAGTTTTGCTGAAAAGGAGTAACAGGAATGATTTGAAACTTCATGGTTGCTCGCAGTTAAAAGGTGGATAGGGGAAAAGTGCAGGCCGAACCGCTCAAGTGCCCGTTTTTGTTTCAGTTTTTTACTGAATGTAAAAAAACAGGAGCATTATAGCCAACTTTTGCGATTTAAGATGCCTGCAATGAAAATACTCCGGTTATTGTGTTGCAGCATCCTGCAATGGGCAATCTTTTCGGGTGATTTGCGGAAATTCAGGCAACAATGCATCGATTCGTTCAAGCTGATGCCTGTCGGGATTGCTTATGCCGAGCGTGACGGTTTCCGTCTGCTTGCCGCGTCCGGCAATAGCCAGGTCGCGGATACCTTGTGTTTCCAGCTCGGCCAAAAGTTTTTTGGCGGACGCTTCCGTTTTGAAAATACCCAATGAAATGGCGTTCCGGAATTTGCCGTCCTGAATCAGGAAATAATTGGTGATGTGTTTCGCTTTCAGTTCCGCAATGCGTGCTTCTGCAGCTTTCATGGTTTTCGATGGCGGTATGTACACCATATAGCTTGATGGGGTACTGGCGATCGTGCGTTTGAAGGTGCCTGCGGGGAATGCCAGTTTTTTCTCAAATCTGTCGGCATTTTCAGAATCGAAACCTTCGAAAGCGATGCATGATACTGCCGTTTTTTTCGGCATATCCTGTCCGGATGCCGGTTTCGATGCCTGCACCGGTGCGGCAGACTGCGGCAGTATGCGGATTCGCTCCGGCAAGACCGGGGTGGTCTCTGTGGATGCGGTACGGGTGCCGGATGTGCCGGAAAAATCCAGTGCCGACGCAAATGCCATGATATTGGCTGCGAGCAGAACCCAGAAGGCGAATTTCAGCATAACTTCAGTTAGTTTGTCGTGTCGAAGATGTGTGCAAACCGATCAGGACAAGATTATCTATTATTCTGCAAGGGATAGAAAGATTTGGGGCAATATATGGCGCGGCGCCGCCTGATAAAAGACAGTGTACGTCTGAAAAACGTTTCCGGTGGGTCGAAACGGCACGTTCGATGGCACCCGCCTGTGCGTTGATGCAACCGCTCAGAATGGCACCGCTGGTATTGTCGGCAAACGGCGGCAGATGGCGGACCATCTGTTCTATTTCGGGCAGCAGTGCGGTATTGTGCGCCAGCGAATCGGACATCAGTTTCAGTCCCGGCAATATCATGCCGCCGAGAAAAGTGCCGTCCGGCGACAGGGTATCTATGGTGGTGGCGGTACCGGCGGTCACGACGACCAGCGCTTTTCCGGGCATGAGCGAACGTGCGCCGATCATCGAGGCGAAACGGTCACAGCCCAGCTTGCGGTAATCCTGATAGGTATTGGTGATGCCACCCAGCGATGGCGCGGACCGGAACCATTCGACCGATACAGGATGCGGATTCAACGTTTCCAGCAATCCGGACAAAGTATCGCCGAGTTGCTTTCCGGCAACATTTGAGATCAGGACATGGCGAATCGGCATGTCTTCGTGGAGCCTGTGCCAGGCTGCTTTCAGAGCGTCCATTTCATGATGACGTACTGCGCCGAAATTTTTCCAGTTGACGGTTTCCGTGCGGAAGGTCTGGTCAGGCGCCGGTCTGGCCCATTTGATAAATGTATTTCCTGCGTCGACAAGCAACATGATGTTTTGAGTTTTTCTGGACTGGAAACGGATTGTAGCGGTTATTCTACCGCGTAGGTGGAATCAGGGTACCTTTAGGTGTATTTGTCCGGTTTTTGCGCAAATCCGGTATGTCGTGTCAAATGAGCGGACTATTATGCGAAGTGACGGGGCTGGTATAAGGTTCGGATGCAAATAGCAGAAATACGCTGTTTTTCGTGTAATATTCAGACAATAGCGGATATCGTAAATACATAATCGATACGGTACAGTATAGTAATGCTGTTGCGCATAACAGGAAAAAACTGACAGGTATGTCGATTAATCAGAATCAGAGTCCCAGTATTGACAGAAATGGAAGCTCAGTCGTCTTGCTTCGCGGGAACTGGCGTGTGGAATCGCTGGCGGCCTCGGGAGCTGTCGACAGGATCCGCTCGTCCGTTTCGCTTTTTGCGGAAAAAGACGATATGACCTGGGACCTGACGCAACTGTCGGGGCTGGATTATATCGGGGCGCAGTTGTTGTGGGACGGCTGGAAAAGGATACGTCCGTCCAGTCTTTTGCTGACGGCCGAGCAGGACCGGCTTTTCGCCAGACTCGAAAGCGCAGGCAGTCTGGCGATGCCGGAGACAGGCAAGACGCCCTGGGTACCCTTTTCCAGACTGAGGAATTTCCCGCGTCTGGCGATGGACCATATTTCCGCCATGGTCGCCATGCTGGGACAGCTGATGATCGATTTGCTTCGTTTCATCCGTGCGCCGCACAGGGGGCCATGGACGGAAATATCGGCCAATATCTATCATGCCGGGGCACAGGCGCTGACGATTACGGCGATTGTCGGTTTTCTGATCGGGGTCGTCCTGTCGTATCTGTCAGGACAGCAGCTGCATATCTTCGGCGGCGATATATTTCTTGTGAACCTGTTGGGCATGAGCGTCGTTCGCGAACTGGGTCCTTTGCTGGCTGCCATTCTTGTCGCCGGACGTTCCGGTTCGGCCATGACCGCGCAGCTCGGGGTCATGCGTGTGACTGAAGAACTCAATGCCATGCAGGTCATGGGGATGCCCCACGGGTTCAGGTTGATATTGCCGAAAGTCATCGCCCTGTCCATCGTCATGCCGTTACTGATAATCTGGACGGATATTCTGGCATTGCTGGGCGGCATGCTGGCAGGAAGTTTTGAAATCGGTCTGTCCATCCCCTACTTCATTTCGGCGTTGCCCAAAGCCGTTCCTATCGCGAATTTCTGGATAGGTCTCGGCAAGGGGTTCGTTTTCGGCATATTGATCGCGCTGATCGCCTGCTATTACGGTATGCGAATCAAGCCCAATACGGAAAGTCTGGGACAGGGAACGACCAGTGCCGTCGTCACGTCCATCACGGTCGTCATTCTGGCCGATGCGATTTTTGCGATAGTACTTCAGGGCGTGGGGTTCTGATGGAAGCGAATGCGATAGAGATTCAGGGATTGTGGACGCAATTCGGCAGCCATGTCGTTCACAAGGATTTGAATCTGACAATCAAAAGAGGCGAAATCGTTTCGATTGTCGGCGGTTCGGGTTCCGGAAAAACGACATTGCTTCGGGAAATTCTTGGGCTGCAAAAGCCGGCGCGTGGTACCGTGAAGGTACTGGGAACCAATATCGGCACGGCCAGTGTGCAAGAGATGCGGCAACTCAATGACCGCTGGGGGGTATTGTTCCAGCAGGGGGCACTTTTTTCGGCCATGTCGGTGTTCGACAATGTCGCCCTGCCCATGCGTGAATTGCACGGATTGCCGGAAGATTTGATCGCCGATGCTGTCTTGCTGAAATTGCAGATGGCCGGACTGACGGCGCGGGATGCAGCCAAGATGCCATCGGACCTGTCAGGCGGCATGATCAAACGGGTTGCTCTGGCCAGAGCGTTGTCGCTTGAACCGGATTTGTTGTTCCTCGATGAGCCGACGGCCGGTCTGGATCCCGCATTGTCCGACAGTTTTGTGGAACTGGTGCAAAGTCTGCATGATGAGTTGAAGCTGACGGTTGTGATGGTTTCGCACGACCTGGACACCATTCTGGATTTGTCGACCCAGATTGTGGTGCTGGCCGATCAGACGATTGTCGCCAGCGGTCCGCCGGAAAAGGTTCTGGCAGTACGCCATCCCTTTATAGAAGCTTTCTTTCTGGGGCCGAGAGGCAGGAAAGTGCTGGCCGGTTTGCCGAAGTTGAATATCGCGAAAGTATTGAGAGGATGCGATGGAAAATAAGTCTCATGCGTTTATCGCCGGATTGTTTACGGTCTGTCTGGTTGCAGCGGCCCTGTTTATCGTCTGGTATCTGAATATGGACAAGACCGTTCAGCTGCCCTACATGATTTCCACCGATCAGTCCATTCCCGGGCTGAACCCGCAGGCCACAGTGCGTTATCGCGGAATGGATGTCGGACGGGTGACCAGTATCGGGTTCAACCCTGCCAAACCGGGAGAAATCCTGATTCATTTCGAAGTCAAGGAAGATACTCCCATGACGAAATCGACCTATGCCACCCTGTCGTATCAGGGTGTTACCGGAATCGCTTCGGTGGAATTGAGCGATAGCGGCACGAATATAACGAAACTGGAAACGTCGGCGGAAAATCCGGCGGAAATTCCGATGCATCCAGGTTTGCTCGCACAACTCCAGCTGCGGGGGTTGCATATTATGCAGGAAGTGCAAAGCATCACATCGCGCCTGTCTTATATCTTCAACAAGGAAAACAGTCAGACGCTGGTCGAATCTTTCAAAAATATCGGCAGTGCAGCCAGAAGCTGGGAAAAGGTGCCGAAACAGCTCGAACCGGTACTGGCAGAAATGCCGCAAATGACGAAAGATGCCCGGCAGATGATTCATTCCATTACCGAATTGTCGCAGGAACTTAAGAAATTGAGCGAAAAGGCGAATATGATGCTAGCAAATGATGTGCACAGCGATACCGTTCCGCATCTCGAGTCACTGACGCAGGAAGCGAAAATAACGTTGAATAACCTCAACAAGGTGCTGGAACAATACCAGCAGCGACCAGCCGGACTGCTTTTCGGCGCCAGGGGGCCTGCCCCCGGTCCGGGGGAATCCGGATTTAATGCAAATGGGCAATAAGAAACGAGTTCTGGGGAATCGGTCATGATGAAGCGGATAAGATTTTGTTTTACGCTGGTGTTTGCGGCAGCTGTGTTGACGGCTTGCGCATTGGGGGACAATCGTCCGGCAGCGATGCTGTATGATCTGGGACCGTTCGAAATGGAAAGCGGAACATCTTTGCCGGCAGGCATGCCCGCAGTCCATACCAAGGTCACGGCACCAGGATGGATGAATGAAAATCTGATGTTTTACAGGCTGGATTACATCAATAACCAGCAAATCCGCTTTTATACGGAAAGCAGCTGGAATGCGATGCCGTCGCGTCTTTTCAAAAGTCGGCTTGAGGCTTTTCTGGTTTCATCCGGCAATCCCGTCATTGGCGCAAGGACAGTTTCTTCACCGCTCGTATTGCGTATCCATATCGAGGATTTCAGCCAGCATTTCAGCAGTCCGACCGACAGCGTGGGGCGTGTCGCGCTTTGTGCCACCCTGTTCAAGGGACGTGAGCTGATCGCGCAAAAAATTTTCATCAAGGAAGTAGTCGCGCAGACACCGGATGCACAAGGCGGTGCACGGGCGCTTGCGCAAGGCAGCGATGCACTGGTAGTTGAAATCATGCAGTGGATGCTGGAACAGCAGTTATGACGAACTGGCTGGTCGGGCATCACGACGGGAGATAAGGATGAATGCGGATACGAAACAGTTTTTTCTGACCGGAGAAGCCGGAAATCTTGAGTGTGCGCTGGATTTGCCCAAAACCGAACCTGTCGGTATCGCCCTGCTTGCACATCCTCATCCGCTGTATGGCGGTACCATGAACAACAAGGTCGTCCAGATGATGGCGCGGTCTTTTGTCGGACTGGGATACGCTTCGGCAAGAATGAATTTTCGTGGCGTCGGACGTTCCGCGGGAATGCACGATGGCGGAAACGGTGAAACGGACGATATGGCACGGCTTCTGGATTATATGCGGAAACTGTATCCCGGTCTGCCGTTCGTACTGGGTGGATTTTCATTCGGAACCTATGTCCAGTCCCGTTTGCAGCAACGTCTTGCACAAGAAGGAATCCCCCCGGAAAAGATGGTGCTTGTCAGTGCGACCGCCGGAAAATGGGCTGTGGAAAAAGTCCCGGGCAACACCGTACTGATTCATGGTGAACTGGATGAAGTCGTGCCGCTGACCGATGTATTTGACTGGGCGCGTCCTCAGGATTTGCCGGTGACGGTCGTTGCCGGAGCCGATCATCTGTTCAATCACAAATTGCATCATATCCGCAATATCATCACGGCGTTTTTCCGCACTTGAGCGTAGCGCGCGTTTGCAGTCCTGAATCACATTCCTATGAGAAAAAGTCTCTGGCAGCTTTGCATACTGTTTTTTGCCATGCTGGTATATCCGGCATATTCTCTTGCGGCGCCGAAAATGACGGCGAAAGCCTGGTTACTGATGGATACGGTTAGCAATCAGGTATTGGCTTCCAGAAATGCCGACATGAAAATGACCTCGGGCACGGCCTCGAAACTGATGACGGCTTGTCTGGTATTCGATGCGCTAAAAGATGGAAAAACAGGCCTTGAACAGGAAGTGGTCATATCGGAAAAGGTCTTGCAGGCCGTCTCCAATGGTCCCAGCATGTTTTTGCAACAGGATCAGACAGTTACGGTACAAGAACTGTTGCAGGGCTTGCTGGTTCATGGCGCAGACGATGCCGCGCAGGCGTTGGCGTTGACGGTTTCCGGCGATGAACGGAAATTTGTCGAGCTGATGAACCATGAGGCCGGCAGAATCGGCATGAAATCGACACACTTTGTGCATCCTTATGGTTCTCCCGGCAAACAGGGATATTCGACGCCGGCCGATCTGGCGGTTCTGTCCGGACACATCATCAGGAATTATCAGGCGTATTATGATTATTTTTCGGTACGCGAGATAACCCATAACCGGATCAAGATGCGCAATCCCAACCGACTGTTGTGGCTGGATGCCGCCGTCGATGGCCTGATGGCGACAAACAGTGCCGGTGAAGGGCATACCCTGGTGGCTTCAGCAAAACGCCAGAGCGTATCGGGCGAACGCCGGATGCTGGCGATCGTGACGGGACTGTCATCCGAGCAGGCCAGCGCGCAGGAAGGTCTCAAATTGCTGAATTGGGGATTTCAGGATTTCGACATGATTCGCCTGTTCAGGAAAGGACAACCTGTTTCATCGCCCGTGGTCTGGAAAGGCTCGTCAGGGGAAGTGGATATCGGTTTCGAGGAAGATACATATCTTTCAGTGCCGAAAGGAAAAGCGTCCCGGTTGCGATCTGTGCTTGTCAGACAGGACCCCCTGATTGCGCCGATCGACGAAGGGACTCGGATAGGCATACTGAAAGTCATGATTGACGACAAGGTGATTGCCGAATTGCCGGTTGTTGCGCTGGAACAAATCAATGTCGCCAGCTTTCTCGGGCGATTGTGGGATACTATCTGCCTGTGGTTCAAATGAAGGAAATAGGAGCTCACGATGAGTTGTTTTCTTGGAAACGAAGATCCGATTGAATATCCTTGCGATTTTCCCATCAAAATCATGGGAGAAAGAAAGGACGAGTTCGCCGATACTATTGTGGACGTGATTCGCCTGCACGATCCCTTGTTCGATGCCGCGTCGTTGGGCATGCGCCTTTCTTCCAGGGGGAATTATCTGAGTCTGACCGCGGTGATTCGTGCGACCAGTCGCGAACAGCTGGACAATCTGTATCGTGCCTTGTCCTCTCACCCGATGGTTCGGGTGGTCTTGTAGTCCTGCTATTCGGAAAACACGGTTTGGCAAACGATGAATACCGAAGCAATCATGGTGCGTCGGCTGGGGCGGGTACCCTATGCGCCTGTTTTCCGGAAAATGACCGAGTTTACCTGCCAGAGAAACGTCTCGACGCCCGATGAAATCTGGGTGGTCGAGCATGACCCGGTTTTCACGCTGGGACAGGCGGCTTCGCGTGCACACATTCTGGATGCGCACGGGATTCCCGTGTATGAAACGGACCGTGGAGGAGAAGTGACCTATCATGGGCCGGGACAGCTGGTCGTCTATTTGCTGATCGATCTGAGACGCCGGTTCAGGAAACTGTATGTTCGCGAACTTGTGTACCGGATAGAAGAAACGATTATCCGTGCATTATCCGTTTTTCATCTCGATGGTGAACGTCGCAAGGGAGCACCCGGTATTTATATTCCGGCACATCCCATGTATGGGGGCTTGCAGGGAGCCAAGATCGCAGCTCTGGGATTGAAGGTCAGGAGCAACGGTTGCATGTATCACGGCTTCGCGCTGAACGTCGCCATGGATCTGGAGCCGTTCAAATGGATCGATCCATGCGGTTATCATGGATTGGCCGTTACCGATATGCGGTCGCTCGGATTTTCCGGTCGGAAGGATGAGGTGATGCAAACGGTACTGGCATGTCTGTCTTCCGAACTGGCATGCAGTCTGAAAATCGCAGATGGCATGGAGACGGAAGATGACCGATGATACCGGAAAGACAAGAAAGGCGCTTCTTTCGCAAAAGCAGAAAGGCGCCATCAAAACATCGAGAATCCCAATCAGGATACAACCGACGGAAAAATTGCCGAAGCCGCCATGGATCAGAGTGAAAGCCGGGACATACCGTTCACGTTTTTATGAAGTGAAAGATCTGATTGCATCTCACAAGCTGGTGACGGTTTGCGATGAAGCCAGTTGTCCGAACCGCGGGGAATGTTATGGAAGCGGGACGGCGGCTTTTATGATTATGGGCGACAAATGCACGCGTCGTTGTCCGTTTTGCGATGTGGCGCATGGTCTGCCGGATCCGCTCGATGCCCGTGAGCCGGGACAGCTCGCTGATACGATCGCCCTGCTGGGATTGTCCTATGTCGTGCTGACTTCAGTCAATCGTGACGATCTCAAGGATGGTGGTGCCGCACATTTCGTCGCCTGTCTCAAGGCAATCAGGGCTGCGTCTCCGGAAACGAAAATCGAGATACTGACGCCGGATTTCAGGGGGCGGATGGAGCGGGCACTGGATGTGCTGTGCGCATATCCTCCCGATATCTTCAATCACAATCTCGAAACAGTACCGCGCCTGTATCTTCAGGCAAGGCCCGGTGCCGATTATCTGTCGTCGCTGGCATTGCTGCGTGCCTTCGGAGAACGGTGTCCACATATTCCGACCAAATCGGGATTGATGGTCGGTCTGGGAGAAACGGACGAGGAAATTATTCAGGTAATGGCTGATTTGAGAGCGCATCAGGTTTCCATGCTGACTATCGGCCAATACCTGATGCCCTCTTCCGATCATTTGCCGGTTCTGCGATATGTCAGTCCGGAAACGTTTGCCAGATTCGAGCGGCTTGCCGGTCAGATGGGTTTTGCCCATGCGGCGGTCGGTCCATTGGTACGGTCAAGCTATCATGCAGACGTGCAGGCAAAAAAAGCGGGAATGACGTAATCATTCCCGCTTTTCCAAAGGAATGGAATGGATCAGACCGTTCTTTCGATCAGGTCGATTTCATCCGGACTCAGGCCGAACAATTCATAAACGATCAGGTCGATTTCCTTTTCGGCACGTGCGATATCGGCATTCATGTTGAAGACCTTGTTTCTTTCCTGATAAAAATAGTCGTTCCAGAGTTGAAGGTCGTCTGCCGGAATATCCGTCTTGAAGGCGTCGATGATTTCGTTTCGGAATACATCGAATTCATGTGCGAACCAGTTATGCAGTCGCTGGGTCAGTTTCGACGAGAGGCCGTCAGGCAGCAGATTGTAGGCAGTCATGCCACGGAAGTGTCTGACCAGATCGTCTCTTGAAACGGAAGCCTCCTGACAAAAATCGGAAAGCTGTCCCATACGTGCGCGAACCAGACCCGGCGCATCGGGAACCGGCAGCGTTTCGATACCTGAAACCGTCAATTCATAGGTTCCGTCAGGTTTTTTGATGGAATTGTTCCGGATCAGATACCAGAGTACGGAAGAATTGAGCAATGCGACAAGGTAATAATCCTGTTCGGTTGTGTAAAGGCCGGAGTGGTTGAACGCGCCACCGTTCTTGTCGATGGAGAATGTCGGGTTGTGAGACTGTTCGGAAAATCCCAGTTTGGCGCTGAACATTTTTTCCGGATTTTCGCTGACCTGCTGCAATTCAAACCATTTCTGTGCGCCGGGTCTTGCTTCCAGCTTTTCACGGAACGGCAGCAAGTGTTTTTTGACAGCCGGATATTTTTCGATATCGTACTGATTCTGCGGTGTGTAGATGAGCCACTGTGACCGCGATTCAGCCGTCCATTTATCCCGGTCTTCCTTGCTGACATAAGGTTTCAGAATATCGGCGGAATTCGGGTCTTCCTTGACCAGACTTTCTTTCGTTTTGTCATCGATGATGAAGGCTTCATCAAGCCCGGTGACGATGCCGCGATATACAGGACCATACATTTCGCGCAGCGTCTGATAAGAGCCCTTGAGTTTTTCATCCAGAAAACGGCGAGCGCTTTCCTGCAACCAGACCGTCGTTTTGCCGGAAAGCAGGTTGATGGCATTCAACAGCAGGTAAAACCGGGAAAATGCGGCATCATCCCCGAGCATGTCCGCAAGAACGAAGCGTTCGTATGATTTGACCTTGCGGTTTCTGGGGTACAGGCGGATTTCGTTCAGATCGGTCAACAGATAGAAACCGTCCTTTTGCAATTCACCGAATTTCCAGGCTTCCTTTTCAAAAAGTGCCACGGCGTCAGAAGACAGATCCGCTTCGCCTTCCAGTTTCCATGCGGCGACGGCTTGCTGGTTGGCAGGTTTGAACTGCCCGAGGAGAATGTCGAAGAAAGGTTCGGGAGTGGAATCCGGCGCGATCGTCACCGTATTTCCGGATGCACTGTAACCGAGAAGTTTTTCCAGAATTTCGGAAGTGAAGGCTGAAACCTGGGATGCATGGTCTTTCTGGCGAAGTTCTCCAAGGCGGTTGCACCATTCCTGCAAAACCATTTTTCGGGAATCAAGGTTCAACTGCTTTAGTTCGGATTCTAGAATCTGCGTATGGAAAAGTGTCTGTGAAGGATTCTGTTGTGTATTTTCCATCGATTTGTCCCGTTAAAAAGTAGTTTGATATTCAGAAAAACAAGTTTAATCGTTTATCGCTCAAAAAAACAATATACCCCGTATCGGGTCAAAACCATATCCTGCCGCGTGATACCGGCCAGCCGTTTCCGGTATTCCGGAAACGGAATCATTTGTGTTGCGCGGCTTTGTCCTTTTTGGCCTGGCGGACAAGCGCATCCATCACTTTCAGCGTCTGCCGGTGCATTTCTTCTTCGGAAAAATCCATATTGTTACCCGAACTGACGATTGCCGGGGAAGTCAGGTATTTTCCGTCGATGGCGATCATGGGAACGCCCTCGATTTCATAGGACGATTGCATTTCGACCGCCTTGTTGCACAGTACCTGCACATAAAACGACTGGAACATCTCCATGAATTTCTTGCGGTCTATACCGTTTTGTTCGATGAAATCGAAAATCTGCTCATCCGTTCTCAGGGAAACATGCTGGACTTGAATGGCATCGAAAATCTTGTGGTGCAGTTCGTTGGTCAGCGCATCCATCGCGGAAAGTGTGTAAAACAGTTTCTGGTGCAGCGCCATGGATTCGCTGAACTTGACGACGACGCGTTTGAACACGACATCTTTCTTGTGTTTTCTGGCCCAGTTCGTCAGGGACGTGTCGAAAGCATAGCAATGCGGACAGAAATAGCCGAAAAATTCGATGACTTCGACCTTGTTTCCGGTATCGACAGGCTGCGGGGTGGAAAGCACCTGGTAATCGACGTTTTTCTGGGGAGCCGAAGGGGATGCGAAAGCGGCGAAGGTCATGAAGCCGAGCAACATGACCACAATCCAGCGAGAAAAAGATTTCATCATTTCGTTATTTCGTTGAGCGGGAGACCGTGGTATGGATGCCATGCTGTTTCAGGCGGTTCTGTGCGTTGAGCGCGGCAGCATTGCCTTTATAGGGACCCAGTCGTACACGGTAGATGGTGCCGCTGCCTGATGTGACTTCGGAAATGTGCGAGCCGAAGCCGAGCAGAGCCAGATTGCCGCGCATGTTCTCGGCCTCGTTCTTGTTGCGGAAAGCACCTGCCTGAAGATAACAGACGTTTTTGTCTTCCTGCACATCCTGTGGCAACACCGTTTGCGCGGTTGATGTATCCGCAATAACCGGTTTCGGCATTTCCTTGCCATAGAGAGACTGGTTCGGGTCGGCCGCCGGAGAACTGACCGTAGCCGGAACCGGCGTATTGTCGGGTTTGTCCTTGCGGGAGGCGAACGGAATCGGGGTTTTCGTCACCATCATGGCGACGACAACCGCGATGACCAGACCGGTTATCAGACCGACTATGAAACCGAAAAGCGCACCGCCTTTTTGTTTTTTCTGGGTTGCCATATGACACTCACATTTTTACCGGAGCGGAAACACCCAGCAAAGCCAGTCCGTTGCGCAAGACTTGCCGGGTTGCCTTCAGCAGGGCCAGCCGAGCCAGTTTTGTCGGCTCGTCATCGACAAGAAAACGTTCGGCATTATAGTATCCGTGCAGTTCTCCTGCGAGTTCGCGCAAGTAAAAGGCGATCAGATGCGGGCTCAGTTCATCCTGTGCGCGGGCAAGCATTTCCGGATAATCGGCCAGTTTGGTAAGCAGCGCATTTTCGTGGGAAGAAACCAGTGGAGAAAGATCCACGTTTTCCAGAACGGACTCGTCGCCGCCCCATTGTGCAAAGACGGAACAGATGCGGGCATGCGCGTACTGTACGTAATACACCGGATTCTCATCGGACTGCGAAAGCGCCAGATCGATATCGAATACGAATTCGGTATCGGCCTTTCTTGAAATCAGGAAGAAACGGACGGCGTCGCGTCCTCTGGCGATATCGCCTGCACCGGACCATTCGATCAAATCCCGAACAGTCACATAAGAACCGGCACGTTTTGAAATCTTGACCTCTGCGCCGTTTTTCATGACAGTGACCATCTTGTGCAGGACGTAGTCGGGAAACCCTGCCGGAATTCCCTGATTGACCGCCTGAAGACCGGCGCGGACACGGGCGACGGTGCCATGATGGTCGCTGCCCTGTACGTTGATGACCTTGTCGAAACCGCGTTTCCATTTGTTGATATGGTAGGCCACATCCGGTACGAAATAGGTGTAGGTGCCGTCCGTCTTTCGCATGACACGGTCCTTGTCGTCGCCGTATTCCGTGGTTCTCAACCACAGCGCACCTTCGCTTTCGAAAGTCTTGCCTTCGCGGGACAGTGTCTCGACAGCTTCCTGAACCTTGCCGTCACGGTAGAGTGATGATTCCAGAAAGAAATTGTCGAAGTGAATGCCGAAAGCGTTCAGGTCATTGTCCTGTTCGTTGCGAAGGTAAGCGACCGAAAATTCACGAATCGATTGCAAATCGTCGGCGTTTCCCGATGCCGTTACGGTTGGGCAGTTTCTGGCAGTGACAGTTTTTTTCGCCATGAAGTCGGCCGCGATATCGGCGATATAGTCACCGTTATAGGCGCTTTCCGGCCAGCCGGCATCACCCGGTTTCAGACCTTTGGCGCGAGCCTGTACGGAACGTGTCAGGTTATCGATTTGCACACCGGCATCGTTGTAATAAAACTCGCGGGTGACTTCGTAACCCTGCGTTTCGAAAAGCGCCGAGATGGCGTCGCCCAGTGCCCCCTGGCGGCCATGGCCGACATGAAGCGGGCCGGTCGGATTGGCGGAGACGAACTCGACCATGACTTTCTTGCCGGTTCCCCGGTTACCATAGCCGTATTTTTCTTTTTGTTCCAGTACGGCGCGGACGACGCTTTGCTTGGCCGCCGGCGTCAGTCGCAGATTGATGAAACCGGGACCGGCGATTTCGCCGGATGCAATCAGTTCGCGGGAGTCCGGCGCGGCCAGAACGGTATCCAGAACAGTTTTCGCGATTTCACGCGGATTTTTCCTGAGTGGTTTGGCCAGTTGCATGGCGATGTTGCAAGCGACATCGCCATGGGCGGCATCACGTGGTCTTTCAAGCGAAATGACAGGCTGTTTTGCGAGATCGCTTCCCTTCGTCAGGGTATCGACCGCATTCTGAAAGAGACTGGTGATCTGTTGTTTCTGTTGAGCAAGCATGAAAATAGAAAAACGGTATTAAAACAATATGTCAGAGCGCCATGTAAGGCTTTAAAAAGAAATTATACTGTTTGTCCGTATTGAATGGGGTGATTGCAGGGCGCTTTGCCGCAATACGATGGAATTGCTGCAAAAAACGCCTGACCATCGTCAGGCGTTTTTCCGAAAATACTGTCGCGTCAGCGGATCAGCGCCGTGCCGGACCGCCACGGCGGAAGCGCGGATAGTACATGGATTCACTATCGAATGTTTTTTGCTGTTCTGGCGTCAGCGTCGCATAGAAGGTTTTCAGTGCGGCCAGCTGATCGGTCATCGCCTGTTCATGGGCTTTCATCCGGTCGATCATGGCCTGCATTCTTTCAGGCGATGTCATTTTTTCGAGATCGGCACGGCGAACCGGTTTCCATGCTTCCAGATTCTTGTCGGTTACGGCTGTATAGTCGGCCCACGCCTTTTCCTGTTCGGCATTCAGTTTGAGTTTGTCATGCAATGCGGTACGGCGCTGGTGGTGATAGTCTTTCCAGTGTTCATGGGAACGGGCATGATAACCATAACCCGGACCAGGGCCGCCTACGGGACAACCGACGTAATCGTCGTTGCCTGTGGAACTGGTTTGCGCAAGCGCGCCGGTGGTGATACCGGCTGTGCAAAGTCCGGCAGCAGTGAGGCAGGCGACAAGAAGTTTGTTGAGCTTTCTCATACGATTTCCTTTCAGAGCGGATGGAACATGAATGTGTCGGAAAATAGTATAAGGTGGCGAAAAGCGGCATGTAAGGGGGTTGAAGAAGTATTGTGTAACAGTTTGTTGCCGGTATTTTGATGAAAATTGAATGAAGATAAGAGAAGATGCAGGCGAGAATGGGGTTGGCGGACAGACAAAAAAACGGCAGGCAGCCATTTGGCTGCCTGCCGTTTCCGTACCGGTTGCGAATCAGGCTTCGTACTTGTTGACCAGATGACCGACACCGTCGATGATGACTTCGACAGTGCTGCCCGGTTTCATGGAACCGACGCCGACAGACGTACCGCAGGAGATGATGTCGCCCGGTTCAAGGGTCATGTCATGGGAGATCATGCTGACGAGCTTGAACGGCGGGAAAATCATGTCGCTGACAGGATAGTTCTGGCGTTCCTGACCATTCAGAATGGTCTTGATGACCAGCGTGTTCGGGTTGTCGATACCGGAAACGATACCGGGGCCGAAGGAGCCGAAAGTATCGAAACCTTTTGCTCGGGTCCATTGTGCGAAAGTCGGGTCTTTCTGGATCAGCTGGCCGGCGGTGACGTCGTTGGAACAGGTGTAGCCGAAAATATAGTCTTTTGCTTCAGCTTCGGAAACTTCCTTGCAGCGTTTGCCGATGACGATGCCCAGTTCGCCTTCATAGACGACCTTGCCGTCATAGGAATTCGGTTTTCTGACGACGTCGCCGTCAGCGATATAGGCAGTGCTTGGTTTCAGGAGATAGAGCGGTTCTTCCGGAATGGCGACGCCCAGTTTGGTTGACAGTGCATAGAAATTGTTCCACAACAGAATCATTTTGCTGGGCGAACAAGGCGTCAGCAACTTGACATCGGCCAGCTTGACCGATTCACCGGCAGGTTGCGGATTGTCGAACATATTGCCGTTGTAAACGGAAATCGTATCTCCTTCAAGTGTGCCGAATTTGACTGCATCGCCTTGTTGAAAGCGTACCCAAGTTTTCATCTTCTCTCCTTAGTAAACATTCAGATCCCTGTCCGGGACATGAAAATGGTATTCCATAAAACCGGAAACGGTATGTCCGGCGTCTGACCGGACGATTGTTATCATTAACAGTCAGTCAAGATGAATCATCATAACCGAACTGATGGAAAATTTGTATCGACAATAAAAAGTTTTCGTTCTTTTATCGACACAGATTTTCAGGCAAAAACGGCGGCGGGCAACTTGCCGGGCCGCAAAAACCGGACAGCCTGAAAAGGCTGTCCGACAAGGTTTTACATGAATGAAATCATGATATTGCCGAATTCGGACGTGGAAACTTCCCTTGCGTCGCTCATCAGGCGTGCGAAATCGCTGGTGACCTGTCTGGAGGAAATGGCTTTTTGCATGGACGCGATGACCAGATCGGCCGCTTCGGTCCAGCCGATATGACGCAGCATCATTTCTGCCGACAGAATCAGCGAACCCGGATTGACGTTGTTTTGTCCTGCCAGCGAAGGAGCTGTTCCGTGAGTCGCTTCGAAAATGGCGACGGAATCCGAAATGTTTGCTCCCGGAGCGATGCCGATACCGCCGACCTGTGCTGCCAGTGCGTCCGAGATGTAGTCACCGTTGAGGTTCAGTGTCGCCAGTACGCTGAATTCGGCAGGACGCAGCAGGATTTCCTGAAGGAAAGCATCTGCCAGAACGTCCTTGACGACGATTTCACGACCGGTTTTCGGATTCCTGAAACGGCACCATGGTCCCTTGCCGATGACTTCGGCTCCGAATTCGCGCTTGGCCAGCGCATAGCCCCAGTCACGGAAACTGCCTTCCGTGAATTTCATGATATTGCCCTTGTGAACCAGCGTGACGGATGGACGGTCGTTGTCGATGGCATACTGGATGGCCTTGCGCACGAGCCGTTCGGTACCTTCGCGGGAAACCGGTTTGATGCCGATGCCGGACGTTTTCGGGAAGCGGATCTGGCTGACGCCCATTTCGCGAACCAGAAAATCGATGACCTTTTGCGCTTCGGGAGTGCCTTCCGCCCATTCGATACCGGCATAAATGTCTTCGGTGTTTTCACGGAAAATGACCATGTCGGTTTTTTCCGGTTCGCGCAACGGCGAAGGAACACCCTGGAAATACCGTACCGGACGCAGGCAAACATAAAGGTCAAGCCGCTGTCTCATGGCCACGTTCAGGGAGCGGATACCGCCGCCGATCGGCGTGGTCAACGGACCCTTGATGGAAATGACGAATTCTTTCAGTGCATCCAGTGTTTCTTCCGGCAGCCAGACATTATCGCCATATACCTTGAGGGATTTTTCCCCGGCGTAGACTTCCATCCATTCGATTTTCCGTTTGCCGGCATAGGCTTTCTCGACCGCGGCGTCGATGACCTTGCGCATGACGGGCGTGACATCGATACCGATGCCGTCGCCTTCGATAAACGGGATGATGGGGTGATCGGATACGTTCAGCGAAAAGTCGGGATTTACCGTGATTTTTTCACCGGACTGCGGTACTTGAATATGTTGGTACATCTGATTCTCCGGATAAATACGAGCTGTAATTTGAAATTGAAAACGGTTGATGATATGTCCGTCTATACGACGGCGCCGTCGGCATTGCCCTTTTCCTTGACGGGTTTGACGAGATCTTCACGCTTGATGCCCAGCCACATGGCGACGGCTGCCGCCACGAATACAGAGGAATAAATACCGAAGCAAATACCGATGGTGAGCGCCAGCGCGAAATTGTGAAGCGTCGGGCCACCGAAAATCAGCATGGACAGCACCATGATCTGGGTGGAGCCATGGGTAATGATCGTTCGGGAAATGGTGCTGGTAATCGCATGGTTGACGATTTCCATCACGCTCTTTTTTCGAAGAATACGGAAATTTTCACGGATTCTGTCGAAAATGATGACGGATTCATTGACGGAATACCCCAGAATCGCCAGAACGGCCGCCAGAACCGATAGCGAAAATTCCCATTCGAAAAAGGCGAAAAAGCCCAGAATGATGACGATATCGTGCAAGTTCGCGATGATCGCCGATACGGCGTATTTCCATTCGAAGCGGAAAGCGAGGTAGATGATGATGCCGATGACCACCATGCCCAGCGCCATCAGTCCGTCATGCGTCAGGTCATCGCCGACTTGCGGGCCGACAAATTCGACGCGCTGGAGACGGGCATCCGGATTCTGCTCAAGGAGGGCGGCCATGACTTTTTCGCTTTGTTGTGCGGATGTCAGGTCTTTCTGGATAGGCAGGTTGATCATGACGTCCTGTGCACGTCCGAAGTTCTGCACCTGAAAATCATCGCCGAAACCGAGTTTTCTGACCGTATCGCGAATGCGCTCCAGATCAGCGGCATTCTGGTAGGAAACTTCCATGACGGTTCCGCCCGTGAATTCCACGGAAAGATGAAGCCCCTTTTGCCACAGAAAGAATACGGCGGCCAGAAAAGTGATGAATGAAATGATATTGAAAATCAGCGCATGGCGCATGAAGGGAATATCTTTTTTGATGCGAAAGAATTCCATGTCGTATCCTGTTTTCCTGTCTAAATCCTACTTTTTGTCCTTCGTTGCGGAATCATCCGGTCGCCATATCTGTCCGATGGACAGCGATGTCAGTTTCTTCCTTCGGCCATACCAGAGGTTCGCCAGACCGCGGGAAACGAAAACTGACGAGAACAACGACGTCAGAATGCCGAGAACATGCACCACGGCAAACCCGCGAATCGGTCCTGTACCGAATACCAGAAGGGCCACGCCGGCGATCAGGGTGGTTACGTTGGAGTCGAGAATGGTCGCCCATGCGTGACCGAAGCCGTTGGCGATGGCCGTCTGCGGGCTGTTGTTGGCTCTCAGCTCTTCACGAATACGTTCGTTGATCAGCACGTTGGAGTCGATTGCCATGCCCAGTGCCAGCGCGATAGCGGCAATCCCCGGCAAGGTCAGGGTAATCTGCATCAGCGACAGAATGGCAATCAGCAGCAGCACGTTGACCGACAGCGCGATCACGCTGAAAAAACCGAATACCATGTAATACACGATCATGAACAGCGAAACCGCCACGAAACCGTACAACGTGGAAAGGAAGCCCTTGGTGATGTTTTCTGCGCCCAGTTGCGGTCCGATCGTCCGTTCCTCGATGATTTGCATCGGAGCGGCAAGCGAACCGGCACGAAGCAGCAGCGCAAGGTCGGTAGCCGCTTCAGGCGTATCCATGCCGGTGATCTGGAACTTGGAACCCAGTTCGTCGCGAATCGAGGCGACGGTCAGGACTTCGCCCTTCCCTTTCTCGAACAGGACGATAGCCATCAGCTTGCCGATCTTGCCGCGTGTCGCCTGACGCATCTTTCTGCCGCCATCCCCGTTCAAATCGATACTGACGGCAGGTTGCTGATACTGGTCGAAACTGGCCGATGCATTCGAGATATATTCGCCGGTCAGAACGGGTTCCTTGTAGAGAATGACCGGAGCACCCTTGCCCTGGCGGAAGATTTCGGAGCCGAGCGGTACGGCGACGCTTTCTTCCGTGCCGCGCGTGATGGATTCATCGACCATGCGGACTTCAAGCGTGGCGGTACGGCCGATGATGTCTTTCGCTCTGGATACGTCCTGAACCCCCGGGAGCTGGACGACGATTCTGTCGGCCCCCTGTTGCTGGATGACCGGTTCGTTCACACCCAGTTCGTTGACACGTTTGGACAGCGTGGCGATATTCTGTTTGACGCTGTTTTCGCGAATCTGTTTGATGGCGTCTGCGCTCAGGGCGATAATCAGCTTGTTGCCTTCCGCTTCCTCACGCAAGGTGATTTCGGAGAGCTGGCCCGTCAGGATTTTTTCGGCGCGCTGGCGCGTCTGCGGGTCGTTGAATTGCAGTTCTACCGTATCGCGTACCCGAACGAGACCGGAATAGCGGATGCCGTTTTCCCTGAGCAGGTTTCTGGCGGAAATCTGGAGACCCTGTATGCGGGAATTGATGGCGGCATCCACATCGACCTGCATGAGGAAATGCACGCCGCCGCGCAAATCGAGGCCGAGATACATCGGCAATGCATGCAGGCTCTGGAGCCATTGCGGCGTATTCGGCAACAGGTTGAACGCGATACTGAATGTCGGATCCTGCGGATCTGTATTGAGCCTGCTTTCCAGAACTTCCTTGGCCTTGAACTGGATGTCGGTGCTGGTGAAACGGACCTTGATGGTGGAGTGCATGCCGCTGGCATCGAAATAAATCCCGTCGACGGGGATTTGATTGTCGCGGAGAATGCGTTCGATACGATCCATCATTTGCGTATCGACCTTGACGGTCGAGCGTACGCTGCTGATCTGAACGGCCGGCGATTCTCCAAAGAAATTCGGCAACGTATAGATGATGCCGAAAATGATCGCGGCGACAATAACGAGATATTTCCAGAGTGGGTAACGGTTCATGATTTAACGTCGGGAATGCATGATCTGATACGGGCGTGAACAGGCGAAGCCGCCTGCCGCCGATCAGAGTGTTTCGATCGTGCCGTTGGGCAGCATGGAAACGACAGAGGCTTTCTGGACGATGATTTCCGTGCCTTCGGCGATTTCCAGCGTGATGAAATTTTCGGATACTTTCGTGATTTTTCCAACAATGCCGCCTGCAGTGAGTACTTCATCACCGGCCGACAGGGAGCTTAACATGTCCCGTTGCTCTCTCTGTTTTTTCTGTTGCGGCCGTATCATCAGGAAATACAGAACGACGAACATCAGCAGGATAGGAAGAAAACTTCCCATACTGTCCAGCGAGAATCCGGAAGCGGCGGATTGGGCATAAGCATTGGTGATAAACATGTATTCTCCAGGTCGGATTTTTGGTTTAACTCATGATTCTAGCACCATGTGTCGCGTTTTCATGAATTTATGCGTAATGGCATGCCGGAACGCAAGGTATGCGGCATCGTTTCCGGTGCGCGCATACCGGATCCGTGCGGTGGCATTTCTTATATTATTCCCCGTTGGCGATCGCGGTGGAATTGCGTCCTGAACAGTTCGAAACGGTTTTCGGCGATTGCCTGACGCATTTCATCCATCAGTTGCAGGTAGTAATGCAGATTGTGGATGGTGCTCAGTTGCGCGCCCAGTATTTCGCCGACACGTCCCAGATGATGCAGATAGGCGCGCGAAAAATGGCGGCAGGTATAACACTGGCAGGTTTCGTCCAGCGGACGCTGGTCGTCCCGGTAACGGGCGTTGCGGATGCGGATGTCACCGAAACGGGTGAACAGCCATCCGTTTCGGGCATTGCGCGTCGGCATGACGCAATCGAACATGTCGATACCGTTGGCGACTCCGGCCACCAGATCTTCCGGTGTTCCGACACCCATCAGGTAGTGCGGGAGCTGTCGCGGCAGGCGCGGACCGATATGTTCGAGAATCCGGAACATCTCTTCCTTGGGTTCGCCGACTGACAGGCCGCCGATGGCAATACCGTGAAAACCGATATCGGACAGTCCGGCCAGCGATTCGTCTCTCAGGTCGGTGAACATGCCACCCTGAACGATACCGAAAAGCGCATTGGGATTTTCATTGAGTCCGAATTCGTCTTTCGAACGTTGTGCCCATCGCAGGGACAGACGCATGGATTGTGCCGCTTCATCTTTCGTGGCCGGTCTGTCGCCGATCAGGTATGGAGTGCATTCGTCGAACTGCATGACGATGTCGGAATTGAGTACATGCTGGATTTGCATGGAAATCTCGGGAGACAGAAACAGCTTGCTGCCGTCGATCGGTGAAGCGAAGCGGACACCCTCTTCACTGATTTTCCGCATGGCTCCCAGCGAGAAGACCTGAAAGCCGCCGGAGTCGGTCAAAATCGGCCGGTTCCAGCCGATGAACCGGTGCAGACCACCGAATTTCCTCATGACTTCCAGGCCGGGACGCAACCAGAGATGGAAAGTGTTGCCCAGAATGATTTGGGCATTGATTTGTTCCAGATGCTCCGGCGACATGGCCTTGACGGCGCCATAAGTGCCGACCGGCATGAAAATGGGCGTTTCCACGGTGCCGTGGTTCAGTTTCAGGCGCCCTCTTCTGGCGTTGCCGTCTGTATTGACAAGTTCGAATTCAAGCATAAGTGTGTATCCAGTCAGGCAGGTATATCGTTCCGGTATTCAAGCAGCATGGCGTCCCCGTAACTGAAGAAACGGTACTGTTGAGCGATGGCATGGGCATAGGCTTTTCTGATTCGCTCATATCCTGCGAAAGCGGATACGAGCATCAGCAGCGTCGATTTGGGCAAATGGAAATTGGTGACCAGACGATCGACGGTATGGAAACGGTATCCCGGAGTGATGAACAAGGCGGTTTCATTGCTGCCGGCGACGAGTTCTCCGGTCTGCGAAGCAGATTCCAGCGCACGCAGGCTGGTGGTTCCGACGGCAACGACTTTCCGTCCGGCGGCCTTTGTGGCCCTGACGGCATCGACGGTTTCCTGCGGGATGGTGTACCACTCGGTGTGCATCTTGTGTTCCGACAGATTCTCGCTTCTGACCGGCTGGAAGGTGCCTGCGCCGACGTGCAGGGTCAGATAGGCTTTCCTGATGCCTTTCTGTCCAAGCCGGTCGAGCAGTTCCTCATCGAAATGCAGGCCTGCAGTCGGCGCCGCGACAGCGCCGGGTTCACGTGCGAAGACGGTCTGGTATCGTGTTTCGTCATAGGTGTTGGCCGCCCGTTCAATATAAGGGGGCAATGGCAGATGACCATATTGTTCGAAAATGGCGAAAATATCGGATGGAAAACGCAGGATATAAAATTCGCCCTGTCGTCCCTGTACAGTGACATCAAGTTGTCCGTCGATAAGGATGGTGCTGTTGTCTTTCGGGGATTTGGATGCACGGATTTTCGCCAGTGCCGTCCGGCTGTCGAGAATGCGTTCGATCAGTATCTCGATTTTCCCGCCGGTGGCCTTGACGCCGAAGAAACGGGCTTTCAATACCCTGGTATTGTTGAACACCAGCAGATCGTCCTTGTCCAGATAATCGACCAGATGGTGGAAATGCGAATCGGTCAGTTGTTCATCATGAACGACCAGAAGTCTCGACGCACTGCGTTTTTCCAGAGGATATTGCGCGATGAGCGTTTCCGGAAGTTCGAAATCGAAGTCGGAGAGTGAATACATAAAAAATTCATCCAGTGTGGCGGATGAAAACCATAACTGAAAATACCTGAAAAAACGCCAGTATAGCCGCGTTTATCGTCTGGAATAAGTCCGGCCGTATATTTCCGTCATTTCCGCCAGATAGGACGCATGCCAGGATGTGACTTGTCGCCAGTCGAAACGCCATGCCCATGAACCGTTTTTTTCGCCGGGCGTGTTCATGCGGCCGGAAGAATCCAGACCGAGAATGTTCTGGAAAGGCGTCATGGCCAGTGCGGCGGTGGATGACCATGCGGCGCGGATGAGATCCCAGTGAATCCAGTTGCCATCGATGCTCAGATAGCGGCGGACGAAATCACGCTCCTTCTCGGGCAGGTTGTTCCACCAGCCCCGGATGGTGTCGTTGTCGTGCGTACCGGTATAGACGACGGTGTCATGGTTGTAATTGTAGGGCAGATAGGGATTATCTTGATTGCCGTCGAATGCGAATTGCAGGATACGCATGCCCGGCAGCGCGTATTTTTTGCGAAGCGCTTCGACTTCCGGTGTGATGACGCCCAAATCTTCAGCGATGAAGCGCAGTGTGCCGAATGACTGTTTGAGTGCATCGAAAAAAGCGTCGCACGGGCCTGCGATCCATTTCCCGTCGGAAGGCGATTCGCTTTCGGCCGGTATGGCCCAGTACGCCTGAAATCCCCTGAAATGATCCAGACGGACATAATCGTAGATGGTCATGGAATGTTTCATGCGCTTGAGCCACCAGTCATAACCGGTACGCACATGCTGTTCCCAGTCATACAGGGGATTGCCCCAGTGTTGTCCGCTGGTACTGAACCGGTCTGGCGGGACGCCTGCGACAGTGCGGGGATATCCAGAAGCATCCAGATCGAACAATTCAGGGTGTGCCCAGACGTCCGCACTGTTTAAGGAAACGAAAATCGGGATGTCGCCGATAATGTCGATACCTTTTGAATGAGCGTAGGTGCGCAAGGCCTGCCACTGCTCGTAAAAACACCACTGGCAGAATTTCCAGAAACGGATATCGCCGGCGTGTTCTTCGGCAAATCCGGCCAGTGCTGCGGGTTCTTTGCGGGCGAATGCCGCGGGCCATTGCTGCCAGGTGGTGCCGTAGCAGTCGCTCAATGTCCTGAACAGGGCGTAAGTATCCAGCCAGAAAGCGTTTCGCTCGCAAAAAAGTCCGAAAGCATGGTCAGGGGCGGCATTTGCAGAGCCGAAAAAACGGTCGGCAGCCAGTTTCAGGCGGGACATCCTGAATGCGATTACGGCAGGATAATGGATGCGATACGGTTGAAATGCATTGTCAGGGACCAGTTCTTCCTTTTTCAGCCAACCTGCCTCACGAAGAGCGTCGAGTCCGATGAGGAAAATATTGCCGGCGAAGGCAGAAGGACTCATATAGGGGGAATTGCCGGTGCCGATATCGCACAGCGGGAGCATCTGCCAGCACGTCTGGCGCGCGGAAGCGAGCCAGTCTGCGAAATAATAGGCGTCCGGCCCGAAATCGCCGGAACCGTAAGGCCCCGGCAAAGACGTGGGATGGAGCAAAATGCCGCAGCGGCGTGTCGAGTCCATGACGTGTCGCGCCAGAAAGTGAAAAGCCTATTATGACAAAATCGGCGACTTTCGTAACGGGTTCATATGACAAAATAAAAGTCTGGGATAATACCGGCTGGAATATCAGGAAGATGGCGATATGAAATACCGGGCGACCGGCATTCCATGCTGCGGTTTCGAACATGAATAAACTGGAACGTCTCGGCATTCGTACGGATATGGAACTCGCGCTCCATTTGCCGTCGCGCTATGAAGATGAAACGACACTGACGCGTATTTCGGATGCCCTGTTCCGTTGCGAGGGCACTGTCCAGATCGAGGGGCAGATCGTTGCATCGGATGTGCAATACAGACCGAAACGCCAGCTGGTCGTGTCGGTCTCGGACGGAACCGGAGTGATGCATTTGCGTTTCCTGCATTTTTATCCGAGCCAGCTCAAACAGTTTGCCCAAGGGAAGCGGATTCGCGCCAGAGGCGAGTTGAGGCAGGGATATGGCGGTACCGGGATGGTGCATCCCGCTTGCCGTGTCGTCGGGGAAGACACGCCGTTGCCCACGGCGCTTACGCCCGTCTATCCGACCTGTGCGGGTGTATCGCAACAGTATTTGCGCAAGGCAATCTCTGCCGCGCTAGGCAGGCTGGATATGACTGATACCTTGCCGCCGTCATGGCTGGACGAGCTGGATTTGCCGGCATTCGGCGCGGCCTTGCGCTATTTGCACAATCCGCCGGCAGATGCCGATGAAACGGCATTGCTGGAACGCACGCATCCTGCATGGCGGCGCATGAAATTCGACGAATTGCTGGCACAACAGCTCTCGATGCGTCGGGCCCAGCGTGCAAGACGCCGCCTGAAGGCTCATGCATTCGGTGCAACCGGGCATTTCACCGGACAATTCATGCAGATGTTGCCGTTTGCCTTGACAAAGGCGCAGTTGAAAGTGGTATCGGAAATCCGGCATGATCTGGGGCGCGCTTATCCGATGCAGCGTCTGCTTCAGGGGGATGTGGGCAGTGGCAAGACGGTCGTTGCGGCCATGGCGGCCTTGCAGGCCATCGATAACGGTTTTCAGGTCGCCATGATGGCGCCGACGGAAATTCTGGCGGAACAGCATTTCCGGCGCTTGTCGGACTGGCTGACGCCATTGGGCGTGCCCGTAGTCTGGATAAGCGGCAGCATGAAAAAGAAAGCGCGCGAGCAAACCGTATCCATGATACAAACGGGAGAGGCTTCTCTTGTAATCGGGACGCATGCGCTGATTCAGGATGCAGTACAGTTCGCATGTCTGGGACTGGTAATCGTCGACGAACAACACCGTTTCGGTGTCGGGCAGCGGCTTGTCCTGCGAAACAAGGGAGAATCGCAAACGATGTTGCCTCATCAGCTGATGATGAGTGCCACACCGATTCCGAGAACGCTGGCCATGACGTTTTATGCCGACCTGGATGTGTCCGTGATCGATGAATTGCCGCCCGGACGCAAACCGGTCGTCACACGGCTGGTCAGTCAGGAAAGAAGAGAGGAAGTGATCGGGCGGATTCAGGCGGCTGCGATGCAGGGACGGCAGGTTTACTGGGTGTGTCCGCTGATTGAGGAATCGGAAAGTCTCCAGCTGCAAACGGCGATCGATACGCATGCCGTCCTGAGCGAAGCATTGCAGGGCTTGTCTGTCGGACTGGTGCATGGCCGGATGAAACCGGATGAAAAACAGCATGTCATGGCGGCGTTTCAGGAAGGTCGTATCGATGTGCTTGTCGCCACGACCGTAATCGAGGTGGGCGTGGATGTGCCCAACGCTTCCCTGATGGTCATCGAGCATGCCGAACGTTTCGGTCTGTCGCAGCTGCATCAGTTAAGAGGGCGTGTCGGAAGGGGGCAGGCCGAAAGCGTGTGTCTTTTGATGTATCAGAAACCGCTGGGCGATACGGCCCGACAGCGCTTGCTGACCATGCGTGAGACGAATGACGGATTTGCGATTGCACAGCGCGACCTTGAAATCCGCGGTCCCGGAGAATTTTTGGGCGCGCGTCAGTCGGGACAAGCCATGCTCAGATTCGCCGATCTGGAAAAAGACCAGGATCTGATCGACAAGGCGGCGCACTGTGCGCAAGCGCTGCTGGAAGACAGGGTGGCGAATGCCGATACGATCATATCGGCGCATTTGTCGCGGTGGCTGGACAATCGTGAGGAGTATCTGAATGTCTGAAACGGTTTTTAAAGGAGGAAATAGCAGGTGATACAGGCAGGAAGAGTCATGACACGCTTGCAGCTTTACTGGCAGCTGGTGCGGATGGACAAGCCTATCGGCATTTTGTTGCTACTGTGGCCGACATTATGCGCCCTGTGGATTGCGGCGAAAGGAAAACCGTCTGTATCGCTGGTACTGGTTTTCACGTTGGGAACGGTGCTGATGCGTTCAGCCGGATGCGCTATCAACGATTTCGCCGATCGTGATATCGACCGGTATGTCAAAAGAACCGTCATGCGGCCGCTGACGTCGGGGAAGATAAGACCTGCGGAAGCGATCTGGGTCGCCGTTGCGTTGTCGGCAGTGTCGTTTTTGCTGGTATTGTTCCTGAACAATCTGACGATCGGACTGTCGTTCGTCGCGCTTTTCGTTGCGGCGACCTATCCGTGGTTCAAACGGTTTTTCGCATTGCCGCAGGCCTATCTCGGTATCGCCTTCGGATTCGGAATTCCGATGGCATTCGCTGCCGTTCAAAATACCTTGCCGTTGAATGCATGGCTTTTGTTGTTGGGCAATGTATTCTGGTCGCTGGCATACGATACTGAATATGCCATGGTCGATCGCGATGACGATCTGAAAATCGGTATTTGTACCTCGGCCATTACGTTCGGGCGGTTCGATGTGGTGGCGGTGATGGGCTGTTATGCAGCGATGCTGTCGATACAGCTGTATGTCGGCTTGCGGGAAAATCTGGGCGGGTGGTTTCTGGCAGGATGGGTCTGCGCGCTTTGCTGTGTCTGGCATCATTACCGGTTGATTCGTGACCGTGATCGAGAGGGCTGTTTCCGTGCGTTTCTGCATAACAACTGGCTGGGCGCTTTCCTGTTCGCCGGCATTGTGCTGGACTACGCATTGCGGTAAGGTTATTCTATAAGAAGGCCATGAAAGTTCTGGCGATAGCAATGCTTGTCTGTTAAATTGTTTATGACTGAAAAATGGCTTTTCATTCAACGTTGACAGGAAGGAAAAGAATATGGAAATTCTGGAAAATGCCGGACAGGCCGGCAACAAGATCATGGGCAGTCTGAAATCGATTATCAGCGATGCAGAAAAAGTGCTGGAAAACAGCACCCAGCACGGAAGTGAAAGCTATCAGAATGCCAAGAGAAAACTGGAATCGACGATTACCGATGCCAAGTTCGTACTTCGCGAACTGGAAGAAGTCGTGGTCAACAAGGCAAAGGATGCAGCTGTCTGCACGGCGGAATTCGCCAAGGAACATCCCTGGAAAGCCGTTGGTGCCGTTGCCGCTGTGGGCGTACTGCTTGGCATCCTGATCGCCCGCTCCAAGAAATAAGCACGATACAGATATGGCGGTGGTCGATAACCTGGCTAAGGTGGCAGGCACGTTGCTTGCCATCGTGAAAACCCGTTGCGAGCTGATGGCCATCGAGCTGGAAGAAGAATGGCTCAGGCTTCTGACATATCTGTTATTGTCCCTGATCGCGCTGTTTTGTCTGGGATTGACGGTGCTGCTGGCAGTCGTTCTGGTACTCGTTCTTTGCTGGGATACCTGCCGTATTCAGGCTATTGTCGGCATGATGGTGCTTTTCGGCGTCATAACCTGTGCGATCTGGATCGGCGTCCGGCGCAGTTTCAGCAAAAAACCGAAACTGCTCGAACTGACACGACAGGAAATCGCCAGGGATATCGATCGCCTGACACCATCCGTATGACAGTCATTTTCCGTTACCGTTATGGCCAAAGCGACCAAAAACCTGACACAGCGCAAAGCGGAACTGCTCATACAAAGCACCCTGCTCCGTGAAAAACTGGCTGTCGAAACATTGTCCATGATGCAAATGCCCGATGTGGTGAGCAAGGGGCTGAATCTGTGGAACAACCTGAGCAGGTTTGGAAAACGACCAATACTGATCGGCGCGCTGGGTCTGTTTCTGCTGGCCGTCAAGCCACGGCGTCTGTTGTCGTGGCTGTTGTCGGCGACAGTGCTTTTCAAGACATGGCGGCGTTTCGGGCCGTTCATCGTGCCGCTTGTCCGCTATCTGACGAAACGTCCTCAATAAGCCGGGCAAAATCCTTTGCCATGGGGGTTTCTGATACCCCTCATCGTTTTTCGGGATAATGTCGCTGGCCGAAAATGGCCGTGCCGATGCGTACGGTCGTCGCACCTTCCTGTACTGCGGCTTCCATGTCGTCCGACATCCCCATCGACAGGGTATCCAGATCATATCCAGCCCGTTTCAATTGCTCAAAGAGCATTTTCATGGCATTGAACGGTTGCCGCTGTTTTTCCGGGTCGGATTGCGGTTCCGGAATCGCCATCAGCCCCCGCAGTTTCAGGCGAGGCATGCCGGAAACTGCCCTGACCAGAGCCGCCAGCTCTTCAGGGCGGACGCCGCTTTTGCTGTCTTCTCCGCTGATATTGACCTGAAGACAGATATTCAGCGGCGGCAGGTCATCGGGACGCTGTTCGGAAAGCCGTCTGGCTATCCGTTCACGATCCACGGAATGCACCCAGTCGAAATGTTCGGCGATGGCGCGGGTCTTGTTGCTCTGTATCGGGCCGATGAAATGCCATTCCAGTTTCAAATCCGGTCGTTCCTGACGAATCGCCAGAATCTTGCGAACCGCTTCCTGTTCATAGTTTTCGCCGAATGCAGATTGTCCCGCTTCGGCGGCCTCGAGAATGGCGGAAACGGGTTGTGTTTTGGATACCGCCAGCAAGTTGACGGATGACGGATCACGCTGCGCCTGTCGCGCGGCCTGGGAAACACGTGTCCGGACGGACTGCAAGTGCTCGGTAATGGCGGACATGATGAATAAAACTTGAATAAACTGATTGATGGCCTAATATATTTCCTGTTCATTATATGACGAATGGTTTGCGCAGAGCCTGATAAAATGATGCGTACAGTCCTGATGAGGGCTGCCCCGAAGTCGGACAGGAGAAAATGATGGCTTGGATGTGGTTGCTGGTGCTGGTTCTGGTGATTGTGGCGATAGTCGTGAAATTGCGGCGGAGCTCACGAATTTTCATTATCCGGCATAATCCGTTTGAATCGGCGCGGCAAGAACAGTCACAGTCGGAGATTCCACAATCGCCGTTTTCGCAGGAAAACCGGTATTCGTCGGGCGAAGTCGAGCACATGGTCTGTTGCGAATATTGCGAGTTGTATGTCCCCGTATCCGAAGCCGTGGAGCGTTCAGGAAAAATCTTCTGTTGCCGTGAGCATGGTGTCGCCTATTTTTCGGAAAAACGTTCGTCCTGAACCGGCAGGCGTCCAGTCCTGTTTGCGGATGCGATAGACAAGATGGGGCATGGTGTATCCTGCGTAATATCGGATATCGGTCCCGACCATGGTCATGCCGTTTCGGACAGCCACGTTTTGCGAGGCGATGTTGTTGTCCCGAATGATGGAATATACTTCCGTCGACCCAAGTCGGCAAAAGGCATAATCCCTGCATGCAGAGGCCGCTTCGGTCGCATATCCATGATGCCAGTAGCGGTGGTTGAACAGGTAACCGATTTCATGAACCTGCCGGTTTCGCCAGGGTTGCAGTGTGATGCCGGCCTGACCGATCAGTTTTCCGTTTTGTTTGAGGACAACGGCCCATAAACCGAAACCGTTTTCGCGATAACGTTGCAGTTGCCGGTTCAGCCAGTGCAAGACTTCTTCATCTGAAAAAGCATGCTCGTAGGCGTACATGACCTTTTCGTCCTGAAGGATAGCGCACAGACCTGCATAGTCGTTTGACGTCAGCGTTCTCAGGAAAAGGCGTTCGGTTTCCAGAATCATTTGAAAAACAGACAGGTTTCAACACAGTAAAATTCTTCAGTTATATTGCCATGAATATCGACAAGGACGGATGGTGTGCGGATGCGGTTCGCATGATGTCGCCGAACCAGAACGATCGGCCGGACGGTCAGGCGATCGATTTGCTGGTCATTCACAATATCAGTTTGCCACCCGGGGAATTCGGCGGTCCTTTCATCGAGGATTTGTTTCTGAACAGGCTCGATTGCGATAGTCATCCCTTTTTCGACCAGTTGCGTTCGTTGCACGTGTCATCCCATTTCCTGATACGGCGTGACGGAGCGTTGCTCCAGTTCGTGTCGGCCGACAAACGGGCCTGGCATGCCGGCGTGTCCGATTTTTGCGGACGGACGGGATGCAACGATTTTTCCATCGGTGTCGAAATCGAGGGGACAGATTACGAGCCGTTCATGCCGGAACAATATGATACGCTGGTTTCCCTGACGGAAGCATTGTGTCGTCATTATCCGATTCGGGCGGTTACCGGACATCAGCATATCGCTCCTGAACGGAAAACCGATCCGGGACCGTTTTTCGACTGGACGTACTATCGCAAGAGACTGGAGTCTGCAGGTGTGTTTTCAGCGGAAAAACCACTGGATTTCTGGTTCCGGCAGGAAGCCAGTCAGTTCTGAAGCAGTCGCTCGATATCTTCCAACGTCACGTCAGCCGTGATTTCCAGCAATTTTCGCCGGTTGGTCTGTCCATGCGTGATCGTGACCTGCTTGCGTGGTATCTGCAATTTTTTCGCCAGAAACTGTACAAGTGCATCATTGGCTTTCCCGTCGACGGGTGGCGCCTGCAACTTGATACGCAATGTATCGCCGTCACCGGATACGATTTCCGATTTGCGGGCGTTCGGACTGACCTGCACGGCAATACGGATACCTGCTTTCGTTCGGGATAGCCAGAGCGCACTCATATGAGATTCGACAGAATGAGACTGGTCGCCATTCGTGAGATGAATTGCAACAGGAAAAATACAACCAGTGCGGAAAAATCGAATCCGCCCAGCGTCGGGAGAATGCGTCTGACCGGTTGCAGCAGGGGGCGATTCATGTCACGGACGAAGCCGGCGACAGGATTGTACGGATTGATCCAGCTGAAAATGACCTCGATGAACAGCAATGCCATGAATCCGTAAACAATCCAGTTCAGCAAGGACAAAGCCGTCAGAAAGAGGATGATGCGCGGCGAAAAGAAATTGATGAGCCAGGTATCGAACAGGGCCGAGACAATCGCCATCAGGACGGCGGCAACGAGGGTGGACCAGTCGTAACCGCCCCATCCCGGTATGGATTTGCGAAGCGGCTTGACGAACCAGTCGGTTATCCGCAGCAACAGTTGTGCAAATTGCATGGGTGGCCTTGCACGGGTGAGCTGTATCCAGAAACGGAGCAGAAATGCGCCGCCCAGTATGGTAGTGGCGGCATCGGCTATCATTTTCAAAAGGCTGTACAACAAACGGTTTCTCCTTGCGGCTTCGGATGGATAGCTGAGGCGGCGTCAAACGGTTTCCGACGATGTGGGCAGTTTGCGCCGATGATTGTGCGGGATATTGACAAATGGACAGATAGCGACGCTTTCGGCCGTTTTCCCGCTTTTTCCGAAGAAGGTATATTACTGACGTGGCGTCGAAAACACAAACGCCCGCAGGAGCGGGCGTTTGAAGAGACACAAAAGGAAGCGATCAGGAACGGGAAAGCGCTTCTTCCGCGGCACTGACATGCTGGTTGGCATAGGACTGGTGAGCGGCAGCCTCCGCTTCGCCGACCT
>CASETG010000092.1 GCA_949290765.1 Oxalobacter formigenes
GTCGCCGAACGGAAAAGCCGGGGCATCCATGACCCGGAAGGGGAAATGCCTGCCGCGTTGCCACCCGGAACCGACCGGGACGCCTATGGCGAACAGGTCAGGATGAAGCTGGCCGGCATCACGACCTTGCCTCCAAAAGCATGCTACCAGCTGTTTGCACCCGGCATCGACACGTTCCTGAAAGAACACCTCTTTGCCGATATTTTCGGGCGTGGCGTGCTGGATTACACCATCCGCGAAATCTCGACTGTATCGGCGCTGGCCGCCATGCACGGCACCGGCGCACAACTGCAATTCCATATGCAAGCTGCCATGAACGTCGGCGTGACACCGGAACAAATGGAAAACATCCTTGTCGTCCTGAAAGAACGCATGGGCGACAAGGAAGCGGAAAACGCCGCCGACATTTACAGGAAAGTACTTGAAAAAAGAGCTGCAACAAAATGATTACATTCAAATAAACAAGAATTTCATGAATGGAAAAACACCATGAAAATACCATATGGCATTTTTTGCGCTACCCTGACGATGGCAGCCTCATGCTGCTGTCAGGCGGCAAGCACGGACAAGACGGCGCCGGAACAACCTGAACAAACCATTGTACGCAGCGTGACGCAAGACCGCTTCAAGGGAGCATCCGACTATTTCACCGGCAATGTCCATATCAGGATGCTGTTTCAGCCAACGGCGGAATTACCGGCATCCGGTGCCTATGTAACTTTCCAGAACGGCGCACGAACGGCATGGCATATCCATCCTGCCGGACAGACCTTGCTGGTCGTCTCCGGCAAGGGACTGACGCAGGAATGGGGCAAACCGGTCGTCGTCATCGAGGCTGGCGATATCGTCCGCTGCCCGGCCGGCATCAAACACTGGCACGGAGCCGCTCCCGACAGTACCATGACACACCTTGCCATTACCGGGGAAGTGAACGGAAAAAATGTCCAATGGCTGGAAAAAGTGAGCGACAGGCAATATGCCGGGCACTAGTCCAGGGTATCCTTGTCCCGCCGCTTCGTAAGATTCTGTAAAACTCCTGTGCAGGATGAGGGATTGCCGATATGCTTCCCGCATTTGCATCTTCCGGCATCCCCGATCCGGCACCAGTGCTTCCGTTTGGAGAACCGTTTTCCGATGTTTCACCTCGTCACCACCCTGATCGGTCTGTACGTCATCGTGCGCTTCGTACCGCCCCTGCCGGTCGGAACCGTCTGGAAATGGCTGATCGCCGCCGTCATCTTCCTGATCGCGCAATACCATCTCCTCAACCGCATGTTTTCCGGCAGCATGGCTTCGCCTGAAATGCCTGTTCCCGTATTGATACTTGCCGGATGGCTGTTCGGTGCGCTCTTGTTGCTGATGTTTTTCTTGCTTGCCAGAGACATCGTCACACTTGGCATGCTGGCGATCCACAAGGCCGGACTGACGGGGACAACCTTGCGTTCGGGATACCGTACCGTACTCGTCATGGCACTGGTCGCCCTTTCGCTATCCGCCTGCGGTGTCTGGCAAGCAGTCCGCGTTCCCGACATCCGCCGTGTCGATATCACACTCAAACGCCTGCCCGCCGCACTGGACGGCATCCGGCTGGTACAAATCACCGACCTGCATGCCAGCCGCCTGTTCAGCGAATCATGGACACGTGCCGTCGTTGACAAAGTCAATGCCATCCGCCCCGATCTCATCGTCATGACCGGCGACCTGGTGGACGGCACGCCAGCAAGCCGCGCCGCCGATGTCGCCCCCCTTGCCGATTTGAAAGCGCGTCTCGGCGTTTTCGCCGTCAGCGGCAATCACGAATACTATTCCGGTCACGACGAGTGGCGACAGACATATACCCGACTGGGCCTGAATTTCCTTGAAAACACCCATGTCCGGCTGACCGATCATGGTCAATGCCTGATTCTGGCAGGACTGGCCGATCCCGTCGCCACCCGGTTCGGCCTGCCGCAACCCGATCCCGACAAGACACTTGACGAAGTTTTGCCGGATGTTCCCGTCATCCTGCTGGCCCACCAGCCCTCTGGCGCCGCCGCCCATGCGCGACAAGGCGTCGATTTGCAACTGTCCGGCCATACCCATGGCGGCCAGATACTGGGACTGCACTGGATCACGCAAATGGCCAACGAAGGCTATATCTCCGGCCTGTATCCTGTCGGCGACATGCAACTGTACGTCAGCAACGGTACGGGACTGTGGAGCGGCTTCCCGTTGCGGCTGGGCAAGCCGTC
>CASETG010000093.1 GCA_949290765.1 Oxalobacter formigenes
ATGGCGTGATCGTGGTCGATCATGCGCGTCATCCGGCCATGTCGGTCATGACAGGGCATTTCGCCAGTGCCTTGTCGATGACCCTGCATGAAATCATGACGCCGACGTTCTGGCTGGCGGTAGCGGGCGTCGCGACGGCATGGTATTTCTATATGGTCAACCCGATCATGCCGATCCGGTTGCGCCGGAGAATGCGTTTCATCTACCGCATGCTGGTCGAACAGTATTATGTGGACAGCCTGTACCTTCGCGGGTTTGCCGGTACTGCATTGCGTGTGGGTGAAGTGTTGTGGAAATGGATAGATGTCACCCTGATCGACGACTGGATCATTTCGCGTTTCTTCGTCAGAGGTGCACGAGGCCTGGCGTATGTCGTGTCGAAAGTGTTCGATGTGGGCGCAATGGTGCGCGCGCTTCTGAAAGGGGCAGCGCGTCAGGAAAGCGGATCGGATTCGGCCGGCGGTGCGGCAACGCCTGACAGAAGCGCGACGGGATATGCGGGACTGGCAGGCTGGTTCGCCACGGCAGCCCGGTATTTCCAGTCGGGGTATCTGTACCAGTATGTATTTGTCATGATTGTCGGATTGTTGTGCCTGCTGTTATGGTTTGTGCCTTTCAGTCTGAAATAAAAACGAGTTCGTAAAAACATGCCTACGTTGTCATATTATCCTGTTCCCATTCTTTCACTGGCGATCTGGTGTCCGGTGTTTTTCGGTCTGCTGGTGCTGGCTGTCGGAAAGGATGAAAGAGCCGTTTTCGTACGGTATCTGTCCCTTCTGGGCGCGGCAGTCAGTCTGGCTGTGACGCTGCCGCTGGTGTTTTTCTTCGACAGGGGCGCGCATGGCATGCAGTTTGTCGAGCGGCATGCGTGGATCAGGTTGTTTCATGTGGAATATGCGCTGGGGGTCGACGGTATTTCGATGTGGCTGGTCGTACTGACGGCACTGATGACGCTGGTCGTGGTGATCGCCGGCTGGAATAATGTCGAAAAACAGATTGCCCAGTACATGGGGGCTTTTCTGGTGCTTTCCGGTCTGATGATCGGTGCGTTTGCCACGTTCGATGGTTTGTTGTTTTACGTCTTTTTCGAAGCGACGCTGATTCCGATGTTCGTCATCATCGGCGTCTGGGGTGGCGAACGGCGGGTTTATGCGGCGTTCAAGTTCTTTCTTTATACGTTCTTCGGTTCGTTGCCGATGCTCATCGCCATTTTGTACCTGTATCTCCAGACGGACAGTTTCAATATTTTCGAATGGTACAAGGCACCGATACCGCTGGCTGTCCAGATATGGCTGTTCATCGGCATGCTGACGGCGTTCGCCGTCAAGGTACCGATGTGGCCGGTACATACCTGGTTGCCCGATGCGCACGTGGAAGCGCCGACAGGCGGTTCCGTCATTCTGGCGGCGATCATGCTCAAGCTCGGTGCATACGGTTTCATCCGCTTTACCTTGCCGATTCTGCCGGATGCCAGCCGGTATATGGAATGGCTCATGATCGCGCTGTCGCTGGTCGCGGTGATCTATATCGGTCTGGTCGCGCTGGTGCAGAAAGACATGAAGAAACTGATCGCCTATTCCTCGATCGCGCATATGGGGTTTGTTACGCTGGGCTTTTTCCTGTTCGAGACCATTACGGTCGACGGTGCGCTGGTCCAGATGATTTCTCACGGTTTCGTTTCGGCGGCCATGTTCCTGTGTGTCGGTGTGCTGTATGACCGGATGCATACCCGCCAGATCGCCGATTATGGCGGTGTGGTGCATGTCATGCCCCGTTTCGCCGCCTTTTTCGTGCTGTTCGCCTTTGCCAACTGCGGTTTGCCGGGGACGTCCGGTTTTGTCGGCGAAGTGATGGTCATTATCGGGGCAGTCAAGGTCAATGTATGGATCGCGCTCGTCGGCGCGCTCGCGCTGGTGCTCGGCGCATCCTATACCCTCTGGATGATCAAGCGTGTGCTGTTCGGGCCGGTCGCAAACGACCATGTGGCTGCACTGAAGGATATCGGTGCGCGTGAATTCCTGATTCTGGCGATCATGGCCGGTTTCGTGTTGTCGATCGGGATTTATCCGGCATGGATAACCGATGCCATGCAAGTGTCGGTCGCCGATTTGCTGGTCCATGTGGCCCAATCGAAACTGTAAGGGGCGGATGCGGACGGTATGGATGCCATGAACCTGATTTCTGCCATGCCGGAATTGATACTGGTCGTGTCGGTTCCGCTGATTCTGGTTGCCGATTTGTTCTTGCCTCAGGGCAGGCGTGATGTCACGTTTGTCCTGTCGTTGCTGGTGATTCTCGCCTGTGCGGCGGCCAGCGCCGTTTTCATGCAGGACAAGACGGTGGCATATGCTTTCCGTGGCGCGTTCGTGTCGGATGCCGTGTCGAACCTGCTCAAGCTGTGCACCTGTTTCGCCATGCTGCTGACGCTCGTCTATGCGCGGCGCTATGTCAATGAACGGCAGATGACATCCGGGCATCTTGGCGGCGAGTTTTATACGCTGGCGCTGTTTTCGATGCTGGGCCAGTTCGTCGTCATTTCAGCCGCCGATTTTCTGGTCATGTTTCTGGGGATCGAACTGATGTCTTTTCCGTTGTATGCGCTGGTGGCGCTGAAACGTGATGACGGAAAGGCCGTCGAGGCGGCCACGAAGTTTTTCATTCTGGGGGCGCTCGGTTCGGGATTGCTGCTCTACGGCATTTCCATGCTCTATGGCGCGACCGGTTCGCTGGGGTTTGCGGAAGTGGCTAAAATGGCTGCGCAGCCGGGTACGAACCGGCTGATCATGGTATTCGGTATCGTTTTCGTGGTCGCGGGCATTGCGTTCAAACTCGGGGCGGTGCCGTTCCATATGTGGGTGCCGGACGTATTCGAGGGAGCGCCGACCGCGGTGACGCTTCTGGTCGGCGGGGCGCCCAAGCTGGCAGGCTTTGCCGTCTGCATGCGTATTCTGGTCGATGGTCTGTTGCCGATGGCGGTCGACTGGCAACAGATGCTGGTCGTGGTTTCCGTGCTGTCGATGGCGCTGGGTAACGTGATGGCGATCATGCAGTCGAATATCAAGCGTATGCTGGCGTATTCGACCATTTCGCAAATGGGGTACATGCTGCTGGGCATGCTTGCCGGGGTGAAAGAGGGGGAACTCGGAACGACTTTCGTTTTCGCTTACGGTGCGTCGATGTATTACACGATCGTTTATGTGCTGGCGACGCTCGGTGCATTCGGCGTCATCATCATGATGTCGCAAAAAGGGTTCGAGGCTGAAAAACTGTCCGATTTCCGTGGACTGAACCGCCGGAATCCCTGGTATGCGCTCATTATGCTGTTATGCATGTTTTCGTTTGCGGGCGTTCCGCCGCTTGTCGGTTTTTACGGCAAGGTCGCGGTATTTCAGGCGGTCATCAACGTCGATTTGTTCTGGCTGGCAGTCGTCGGCATTTTCTTTGCCGTCGTCGGTGCGGTTTATTATCTTCGTGTCGTCAAGATCATGTATTTCGATGCGCCTCAGGATACCGGGAAAATCGGCGTTCCTCGGGATATGGCGGTCTGCCTCGGTATCAATGGCGTGCTGGTGCTGGTGCTGGGCGTTTTCCCGGGACCCCTGATGGACTGGTGCCTGAGCGCGGTGCATCATGCGTTCCTGATATCGGGATGATCGCGATTTTTTTCGGAGCGGAGTGTTAAAATCCGCCTTTTCTGGCAATAGGGATGGGATACGATGGCAGGCAATACTTTCGGAAAGCTTTTTTCGGTAACGACGTTCGGCGAGTCGCACGGCCCGGCGCTGGGATGTATTGTTGACGGTTGCCCCCCGGGGATGGCGCTTTCCGAGGCGGATATCCAGCCGGAACTGGATCGCAGACGTCCCGGTTCGTCGCGCTTCGTCACGCAACGGCGTGAGCCAGATGCCGTCCGGATCCTTTCGGGGGTCTATCAGGGAAAAACGACGGGTACGCCCATTGCATTGCTGATCGAGAATCAGGACCAGCGCAGTCGGGATTACAGCGATATCGCCGAGGTATTCCGTCCCGGTCATGGCGACTATACCTATTTCATGAAGTACGGTATCCGCGACCCGCGCGGTGGTGGGCGTTCGTCGGCTCGCCTGACGGCAGCGACGGTCGCGGCGGCGGCTATTGCAAAAAAATGGCTGAAAATGCATTGCGGTACCGAAATCATGGGGTGCATGAGCCAGATGGGCGATACGGTCATTCCTTTCGTTTCATGGGCGTTCACTGCCGGCAATCCCTTTTTTGCCGCAACTGAAGATGCCGCGCTGCTGTCGTCGCTGGAACAGAAGCTCGATGCCTTGCGCAGGGCGGGCGACTCCATCGGTGCGAGAGTCGAGGTCGTTGCGAGTGGCGTGCCGGTCGGTCTGGGCAATCCGCTGTTTGAAAAGCTGGATGCGGAAATCGCCGCCGCCATGATGGGTATCAATGCCGTCAAGGGCGTCGAAATCGGCGACGGTTTTGCAGCCGTGACGCAAAAGGGTTCCGAACATGGCGATGAAATCACGCCGCAGGGGTTTTCAAGCAATCATGCCGGTGGTGTACTGGGTGGTATCTCGACGGGGCAGGATATCCGGGTCAGTATCGCCGTCAAGCCGACGCCATCGATTCGCTTGCCGCGTCATTCCGTCGACAGTCGGGGCAATCCGGTCGTGGTGGAAACGAATGGTCGTCATGATCCCTGTGTCGGCATTCGTGCCGTACCGGTCGCCGAAGCGATGCTGGCGCTGGTGCTGATGGATGCCGTGTTGCAATACCGTGCGCAATGCGCCGATGTCGCGCTTCCCGTTTCGCCTGTCACGGGCAGTTTGCCCGGTACGGCTTCCCGAAAATAGCAACGGCAGACGGGTCGGGCAGTGTCGGAAAAATCTTCCTGGCCGAAGCAGTCGTTTGGGTTCGGGGCCTTCTATTTCAGCTATTACAGTTTTGTCGGTGTTTTTCCGACGTATATCACGCTGTATCTGGCATTCAGGGAAATCGGCGCATTCGAGATCGGCATTCTGATGTCATTGATGCAGGCCATGCGTATCGTCGGGCCGAATCTTTGGGGCTGGCTGGCAGACTGGACAGGGCAGCGTGCCCGTGTGCTCCAGATGACGGCGGCGGCAGCGCTTGTCTCGTTCATCGGATTTTTCTTCGGCGGCGGGTTCTGGTATTTCGCCTTTTTCATGGTGGCGGTCAATCTGTTCACGAGTGCGCAGGGACCGTTGTCGGACGCCCTGATTCTCTCGGAAATGCAGGGCAACATGTCCCGTTACGGGCAGTTGCGTTTGTGGGGGTCGGTCGGCTATGTCGTCATGACGGCGGCTTCCGGGTTTGTGCTGGACTGGACAGGTATCGGTTTGATGCCATGGGTCGGTGCGGTCATTCTGGGCGCGGTCTTGCTGGTCAGTCTCCGGCTGTACCAGACATCGCGGCCTGCGGAGGACAGGAAACGGGTGTCACTCTGGCATGTCGTCCGGCAGCGTGATGTGGTGGCCTTCATGGTGTCGGGCTGTTTCATGCTCGCTGCGCATTCTGCGCTGTATGCCTTCTATTCGCTGTATTTGTCGAATCTGGGATACAGTAGCGTGACGATCGGTCTGATGTGGGCCATCGGCGCGACGGCGGAAATCGTGTTTTTCATTTACCAGTCTCCGGTGATCCGGCGTTTTGGTATCAAGCCGGTGATGCTCGCCAGTCTGTTTCTTGCGGTCGTCCGTTTCGCGCTGATCGGCGTCGGCGCGGAGTCGTTCGCCGTTTTGCTTTTCGCACAGCTTTTGCATGCGGCGACATTCGGCGCGCATCATGTCGCTTCCATCCTGTCGATCCAGAAATGGTTCGCCGGTCCGCTTCAGGCGCGGGGTCAGGCGCTTTTCATCAGCGCGTCATACGGTATCGGCGGGACGGCAGGCGGTTTTCTGCTGTCCTGGGTATGGGATTTTTTCACGCCTGAATCCGTGTACTGGGTGGCGAGCGTTTTTGCACTTTTGGCATTGCTCGCCGCATGGCTGTCGTTTCGTTGGCAGACGACGAAATAATGCGGGAATGCCCTTGCAGCCTGTCAGGTTTGACGGTGAATGTGGCATAATAAAAAATTGGTTAACAGAAAATGTGATTTGGCATCATGGCAAAGACTCTCTATGACAAACTCTGGGAATCCCATGTGGTGGATACGGAAAAGGACGGCACGACGATTTTGTATATCGACCGTCATCTCCTGCACGAAGTGACCAGCCCGCAGGCTTTCGAAGGCCTGAGACTGGCGGGACGCAAGCCATGGAGAGTTTCCGCCAATTTGCTGGTGGCCGACCATAATGTGTCCACGCAGAACCGCAATGGTCCGATTGCCGACCCGATTTCCCGCCTTCAGGTGGAAACGCTGGATTCGAACGCAAAAACGTACGGTCTCACCTATTTCAATATGGCCGACAAACGGCAGGGGATCGTGCATGTCATCGGTCCCGAACAGGGAGCGACGCTGCCCGGCATGACGGTCGTCTGCGGCGATTCGCATACATCGACGCACGGCGCGTTCGGTTGTCTGGCTCACGGTATCGGCACATCGGAAGTGGAACATGTGCTCGCCACGCAGACCTTGCTAGCGAAAAAATCGAAAGCCATGCTGGTGGAAGTGAACGGTACGTTGCAGGACGGCGTGACGGCCAAGGATATCGTGCTGGCCGTCATCGGAAAAATCGGTACGGCAGGCGGTACGGGCTATGCCATCGAATTCGCCGGTTCCGCGATTCGCGCCCTGTCGATGGAAGGTCGCATGACGCTGTGCAACATGGCGATCGAGGCGGGCGCACGCGCCGGCATGGTGGCGGTCGACGATACGACGATCGACTATGTCCGTGGTCGTCCTTTCTCTCCGAAAGGCGAACAGTGGGACAAGGCGGTCGCCTACTGGAAAACGCTGCACTCCGATCCGGGTGCGGTATTCGATGCGGTCGTGTCGCTCGATGCGTCCGAAATCATGCCGCAAGTGACATGGGGAACGTCTCCGGAAATGGTGACTTCCATCGACGGGAAAGTTCCCGATCCGGCAAACGAGGCCGATCCGGTTCGCCGCAACGCGATCATCCGTGCGCTCGAATATATGGATCTGAAACCCGATATGCCGATCACGTCCATCGCGATCGACAAGGTGTTTATCGGCTCGTGCACCAATTCGCGGATCGAGGATCTGAGAGCCGCCGCTGCGGTGGTCAAGGGGAAAAAGCGCGCCGCCAACGTCAAGCTGGCGCTGGTGGTGCCGGGTTCCGGTCTGGTCAAGGAACAGGCGGAAAAGGAAGGGCTGGACAAGATTTTCATGGATGCCGGATTTGAATGGCGTGAACCGGGATGTTCCATGTGT
>CASETG010000094.1 GCA_949290765.1 Oxalobacter formigenes
AGACATTATTTTATCAACATATTGACAGGTTCATCCATCTGTCGCTACAATGCAGTTCTTTCGGGTCGTTAGCTCAGTTGGTAGAGCAGCGGACTTTTAATCCGTTGGTCGGGCGTTCGAGCCGCCCACGGCCTACCAGAATATGGAAAACCACCGACTATGTCGGTGGTTTTTTTATGCCCGATCCGCCACGATACCGTTCTTCGCCCATCATCCCGTTTCCTTGCGAATACCGTGATATCGCCGGAATCTGTACAAGCCGTCATCCTTTCAGGTATTGCACCATTTTCCCGTTTTCCGAAAACCCGGCATCCATTAAAATGAAAACGTGCCGTCAGACCGGACGGAACGCCATCGCACACCGGCACTCTGTGTGCCGACCGGATCCAACCACACACTCAAAAAGGAAAATCATGAAAATTCTTGTCACCGGTGGTTGCGGAAACATGGGACCGCACATTATCCGCAAGCTTGTTTCATTCGGCCATGAAATACGCGTACTCGATCGCGACAGCGACGGTCTGGCGCAATTCAGCGAAAACGGCATCGAAACCTGTTGCGGCGATCTGGCCGACAAGGAATTCGTCCGATCCGCCGTCAAGGGAGTCGAAGCGATCATTCATCTGGCATGGAGCTTCGCCGACAATCTGCCCGACCTGCTCGACACCGACGTCAAAGGCTACCAGTACCTGCTTGACGCCGCAGTCGAGTACGGCGTCCGCCACGTCGTCAACACCACGACCGCCGTTTCCTACGGGAAACCGCTCTCCCACCCGGTCAGGGAAGACCAGGCCCATCTGGTCGCCGTCTCGCGCAATCCGGTTTATGCGCTGGCCAAACTGGCTACCGAAGAACTGAGCAAAATCTATGCGGTACAGCACAATCTTCAGGTCAACAACGTCATGGTCTGGTACGCCTACGGCGATGTCATCGGCGGCAGGAACATTCGCGCCATGATCCGTGACGCCATCGAAAAAGGCCGCATCGAAGTTCCTGGCGGCAGCGGCGGCAGCTTCCTGCAACTCGACGATTTCGTCTCGCTCGTACTGGCCATTTTCTCCAGTGACGTCAAGGGCGAACTGTTCAATGCCGCCAGCATTTACCTGACATGGGAAGATGTGGCGAAACTGATCACCCAACTCGTCAACCCCAACGCAAAAGTCGTCGCCATCGATCCGGCACAGTGGCAAGGCAGCGCCTTCCTGACCGACGACTGGCCATTGTCCATCGAAAAAGCGGAAAAACTGCTGAACTTCAAAACCAACCTTTCACGACAGGATGCCATCGCCAACCTGTCTGCAGCCCTGAACATCTCGGCCGACAAGGTTCGCGCACAGCTCTAAACCGCCATTCTTCCGGTACGGCAAGCGGTCGTACCGGAACCGTCTTTGTGCCTGCATCACGTCACCCCGCCATCACCTGTACCTGCCTGCACACAATGCCTGCGACGGGACAAACCCTTTCCCGCATCATGCACCGGACAAAAAACACAGTGATACAATGAGGCCCGTTTCAATCCGTCATTCATGCCATGCAATACATTCCCGTCAGTTATATCGACCCCGTTTTCAGACCGCCAAGCGAAGCCGATTCCCTCATCCTTCAGGTCACCAATGGATGCAGCTGGAACAAATGCACCTACTGCGACATGTACACCCAGCCCCAGAAACGCTTTTCGGTCAAACCCGAGGAAGACGTCAAAAAGGAAATCGAATGGTTCAGCCGGCACTATTCCGGCATCCGGCGCGTCTTTCTCGCTGACGGCGATGTCGTCGCGCTGCCTGCCAAAAGACTGTTGACCATCCTCGACACCATCCGCGAATACCTGCCGGAGGTCACGCGCGTCGCATCCTACTGTTCTCCGCGCAACGTTACCCGCAAGACCGACGAAGAACTCCGGGCACTGCGTGCCGCGGGGCTCAAACAAGTCTATGTCGGCGCCGAATCAGGCGACGACTATGTCCTCAAGTGCATCAACAAGGGCGAGACGCACCAGTCGACCGTCGATGCGCTCAACCGGCTCGCCGATGCCGGCATCCGGCGTTCCGTCATGATCATCAACGGCGTCGGCGGCACCCGTTTCAGCGAACAACACGCCCTGAACTCCGCACTGCTGGCCAACAAGACCCAACCCGAATTTCTGGCTGCGCTGGTTCTGAACCTGCCGCATGGCGAGGAACGCTTCCAGAAAGGGTACAACGGCCAATTCATCAAGATGAACCAGCATGAACGCTTCAAGGAAATCCGGCAATTCGTCGGCGCGCTCGAACTGGAATCGACCATTTTCAGAAGCGACCATGCATCCAACCAGCTTGTCCTGAGAGGCACACTCGGCAAAGACAAGGAACGCCTGTTGCAGGAAATCGACCTGGCCATCGAACATCCCGAACAAGCCCATCTTCGTCCGGAATGGATCAGACCCTTCTAGCCTGACCGCCGGCACCAGCCATTTCCCCATCCGCAAACAGTATCGCCACGAATCCCGCCCCGTCCGCGATACCGTTTGCCGGCAAAAAAACGGAAATCCGCCGTTTTCCCCGGCCATGCAGCGGCACGCAAAACCTTCACAGGGCTGGCATATTGCCGAATAATTTGTTTTAATGTGCCGTTTTATTCGACCATTACCGGATTATCTGGCATGACTGTGGATACCCCCCTTTTAGTAACCTTCATCGTTTATATCGTCGCGACGACCCTCATCGGGTTCATCGCCTATCGCGCGACACGCAATCTGTCCGACTATATTCTGGGTGGCCGGCGCCTCGGCAGTTTCGTCACCGCCATGTCCGCCGGCGCGTCCGACATGAGCGGATGGCTTCTCATGGGATTGCCGGGCGCAGTCTTCCTGACAGGGCTCTCGGAAAGCTGGATCGCCATCGGTCTGATCGTCGGTGCATGGTTCAACTGGTTGCTGGTCGCCGGACGTCTGCGCGTCCACACCGAACACTGCGGCAACGCCCAGACATTGCCCGATTACCTGACCAACCGCTTTGAAGACACCAGTCGCGTCCTGCGCATACTCTCCGCTTTCGTCATCCTGATATTCTTCACCATTTACTGCTCATCCGGCATGGTTGCCGGCGCGCGCCTGTTCGAAAGCACCTTCGGCCTGCCCTATACGACCGCGCTCTGGATAGGCGCTTTCGCCACCATCACCTACGTATTCATCGGAGGATTTCTCGCCGTCAGCTGGACCGATACTGTTCAGGCAACCCTGATGATTTTCGCCTTGCTCATCACGCCCATTTTTTCCATGCTGGCAGTCGGCGACCTTTCGGCCGTCATCACCACCATCCAGTCGGAAGCGCCTGCCAAGCTCGACATGTTCAAGGGGCTGGACTTCGTGGCGATCATTTCCCTCTTGGGATGGGGACTGGGCTATTTCGGGCAACCGCATATTCTGGTTCGCTTCATGGCGGCCGACTCCGTCCGTTCGATACCGAAAGCGCGCCGCATCAGTATGACCTGGATGATTCTCTGTCTGGCCGGCGCCATAGCGACCGGCTTTTTCGGCATCGCCTATTTCTCGCACAATCCTGAACTGGCCGGCAGCGTTTTGCAAAACAATGAAGCCGTATTCATGGAACTGACAAAAATCCTGTTCAATCCCTGGATTGCGGGCGTCATTCTGTCAGCCATCATGGCCGCTGTCATGAGCACATTAAGCTGCCAGCTGCTGGTATGCTCCAGTGCACTGACTGAAGACTTTTACCGCGCCTTTTTGCGGCCGAAGGCATCGCAAACCGAATTGGTCTGGACCGGTCGCCTGATGGTCATGCTGATTTCTCTCATCGCCATCGTCATCGCCCTCAATCCGAACAACAAGGTACTCAGTCTGGTCGCCTATGCATGGGCCGGTTTCGGCGCGGCATTCGGCCCTGTCATCCTGTTGTCGCTGATCTGGAAACGCATGACCCGAAACGGTGCCTTTGCCGGCATCTTTGTCGGTGCGGCCACCATCATCCTGTGGAAAACCTGTCTGGATCACCTCGGCCTGTACGAAATCATTCCCGGCTTCTTTTTCGGCACCTGTGCCATCATCATCGCCAGTCTGCTCGACAAACCGCCATCCGCCACCATGCAAAAACAGTTTGAAAAAGCGGACAAGGCCTATCACACCGAAACCTGATCACAAACCGGCAACGCGACAGCACCCGCCAAACCATCCGTTCTGTCTGCGCTGCCGGATAAGCTGATGCCGGAAAACTCGCCGGAACACATCGCAATTTCATGCGAACAAAACAAAAACGCCGCTGAATGTTCAGCGGCGTATCAAACTGGTTGCGGGGGCAGGATTTGAACCTACGACCTTCGGGTTATGAGCCCGACGAGCTGCCAGACTGCTCCACCCCGCGTCTGTAAAAACAGAATTATAATCCTGCTTTTTGCAAAATTCAATACTTTTTCAAAAAAACTGTCACATCCCCGGATATGACAGCTTGTTTTTCCTTCCATGACAACACATCATGGTCATACAGATACCATTGTGCAGCGCCCGAAACGGGATAACATCCCATTCGCCTGTATAATGTGCCTTGCCGGGTTTTTCCATGATACCTACCGGGCTGGCCGTTTCGGCCGGTTCAGGTCCAACTGTGCGTTACCAGCCATGAAATTCTGTTCCCATTGCGGCCACCCCCTGATTGTCGGCATCCCGCCCCTAGACAACATGCCGCGGCATATCTGTCCGAACTGCAACATGATTCATTACGAAAATCCGAAAATCGTGGTATGCAGCATTCCGACCTGGGAAACGGAAAAGGGAACATCCATTCTGCTCTGTCGCCGCGCCATCACACCGCGACATGGTTTCTGGACACTGCCCGGCGGATTCATGGAAAATGACGAAACGACCGAACAGGCCGCACGGCGCGAAACGAAAGAAGAAGCCGGAGCGGATGTCACGATTTCCAATCTGTTTTCCCTGATGAATCTGCCCGTCTATCATCAGGTACATCTTTTTTATCTGGCGCATCTGGAAAACACGAATTTCGCACCGGGAGAGGAAAGTCTGGAAACACGCCTGTTCACGGAAAAGGAAATTCCCTGGGATCAACTGGCTTTTTCAACGATAAAATACGCACTCAAGTTCTATTTCGAGGACAAAAAGAAAATACAGAGTGGCGGCCAATTCGGTTTTCACACGCTGGATCTGACAAAATAAACCGGCGCGAGCATCCCTGTCGTTCATCTGCAATATCTGGAGATTTCAACTTATGGCAACGTATCCCGTTTTCCTCAGCCACAGCTGGGTCGAACAAGATGGTGTCGAACGCATCACCAGTCTGATGGAAGCCTACCGTCTCAAAACGGAGGGTTTCGCTTACGAATATTACAGCGTCTCGAAGGACGACCCCGCCCAATTCCTGCCATCGAACAAGGCGCTGTCGCTGTCGATCGAAAAACAGATGGAACCCTGCTGCTGCATCATCATGCTGGCGGGCGTTTTCGAGGAATTCAAACGCTGGACCAATCTGGAACTCGACGCCGCCAAAAAGCTGGGACTGCCCATCATTCTGGTGGAAGCCGTCGACCCGAAACACACCTCACACAAGGAAAAACGGGCTGCTGCCGAAATCGTGAAATGGGACGCCATGCAGCTGGGTGACGCCATCGTCAAACACGCACGCCCAGGCAAAGTCCTGAAACAGACAACCTGACGGCACACATTCCATGTCGCACATCACCGGAAAAGGCAATATCGCACATCCATGATTCCCTGGCTCGAACCGGACGAACCCTTTCCCGATGTCTCCACCGCGCTGACGGAAGAAAGCGGCTTTCCGGGACTTCTGGCAGCCGGTGCTGACTTGTCGCCGTCGCGCCTTGTCACGGCATACCGGCACGGTATTTTCCCCTGGTTCTGCGACAACCAGCCCATTTTGTGGTGGAGTACCGACCCGCGCATGGTTTTGCCGACAGACCGTTTCGTCATATCGCACAGTCTCAAGAAAAAAATCCGGAAAATCCACAAAAGCATCCACGAAGGCAGGGGACCGTGGCGGTTGTGTTTCGACACAGACTTCGCACAAGTCATTCGTGAATGCGCCGCGCCACGCAAAAAAGAATCCGGCACATGGATCACTGACGGCATCATCGACAGCTACCGTAAACTGCATGACATGGGCATCGCCCACTCGTCGGAACTCTGGCACGAAAACCGCCTTGTCGGCGGAGCATACGGCATTTGTCTTGGCAAAATGTTTTTCGGGGAATCCATGTTCGCACGCATTCCCGACGCCTCAAAAATCGCGCTGGCATATCTGGTCTTTTTCCTGCGGCAAAACGGTGTGACGCTGATAGACTGCCAGCAGGAAACCGCGCATCTGGCATCACTGGGCGCCAGACCGATCAGCCGCACCGACTTCAGCGCCCATCTCCGGCGTGTCGTCGATTTGCCGCCGATCACCTCATGGAAAAACGTCACCGACTGTCCCCTCTGCCCGTTCCACACGTTGCCCGGCTAAAACAAATCACAGACTTACGTTACAATTACGATATAACAATCTTTTATATATGCACCGGAACGGTCAGGAAAACCATACCCGCTTTCCGACCTGCATCCGGCACATCGCGACATTATTTGAATTCCATGATTCCTAATTTCATGTATGCCCTGATCCGGCCCTGTCTCTTCGCCATGGATCCGGAAAATGCACACCATTTCACCCTCTCATCCATGAGAATGGCATCGGCGATGGGTCTGACCGCACTGGCGCCATCCGTCAGTCCTTCCCCGCGTGAAGTCATGGGGTTGACCTTCCCCAATCCGGTCGGACTGGCCGCCGGACTGGACAAGAACGGCTCGTGCATCGACGGTCTCGCATCGCTCGGTTTCGGTTTTCTGGAACTGGGCACCGTCACGCCGCGTCCGCAACCCGGCAACCCGAAACCGCGCATGTTCCGGCTGCCTGACGCCGAAGGTTTGATCAACCGGATGGGGTTCAACAATGACGGCGTGGACGTTCTCGTCGCCAACGTCAAGGCATCCCGCTTCTATCAGGAAAAGAAAGGCATTCTGGGACTCAACATCGGCAAAAACGCCGTCACTCCCATCGAAAAAGCGGTCGATGACTACCTGATCTGCCTTGAAAAAGTCTATCCGGTCGCCGACTACATCGCCATCAACATCTCATCGCCCAATACCAAAAACCTGCGGCAGCTTCAGGGTGAATCGGAACTGGACAACCTGCTCTCGCAGCTGAAAACCGCACAGGACCGTCTGGCGCAACAACATGGACGATATGTACCTCTGGCACTGAAAATCGCTCCGGATATCGACGACAACCAGATCAGGAACATAGCGGACGCCCTGCTGCGCCATCACATCGACGGTGTCATCGCGACCAACACCACCATTTCACGCGATACCGTCAATCATCTTCCCTACGGAAGTGAAACCGGAGGGCTTTCCGGCGCACCGGTGAAAGACATGTCCACCGCAGTCATTCGCAAGCTCAAGGCCGAACTCGGCGACACCATACCCATCATCGGTGTCGGAGGCATTCTCTCCGGCGCAGATGCCAGAGAAAAAATGGAAGCCGGGGCATCCCTTGTCCAGGTTCTGACCGGCATGATTTATTCCGGCCCCGGACTGGTACGCGAATGTGTCCGCGCTCTGAGACAACCATGAGCATGTGACATGATTCGCACCGACGCAAAAGGAACGGGAAACATGCAGAAAATACCACTCGGTACCAGCAACCTGCTCGTGTCGAAAGTCTGTCTGGGAACCATGACCTTCGGCGACCAGAACAGCGAAAGCGAAGCGTTCGGCCTGCTCGACTACGCTTTCGAACGGGGCATCAATTTCATCGATACGGCGGAAATCTACCCGGTCAAGCCACAAGCCGCCACCCAGGGACTGAGCGAAACCATCATCGGCAACTGGCTGAAAAAAAGAGGGTTGCGCGACAAAATCGTACTGGCGACCAAAGTCGCCGGACCGTCTCGCCTCATTCCCTGGCTGCGCAACGGCAAGAACGACCTGAACGAAGCCAACATCCGTCTGGCGGTCGAAGGCAGCCTCAGACGTCTGAAAACGGACTATATCGACCTTTACCAGCTGCACTGGCCAAGCCGCAATGTTCCGTTTTTCGGAAAAACCGTATTCAACCCCAAAGATGAACGCCCTCACATTCCGATCGGGGAAACGCTCTCGATACTGGGAAAACTTATTGAAGAAGGCAAAATCCGGTACATCGGCATTTCCAATGAATCCGCATGGGGACTGATGGAATATATCCGTATCGCCGAAATGAAAGGCTTGCCCAGAATCGTCTCCATACAAAACGCCTATAACCTGACCGATCGCCATTTCGAAATCGGCATGGACGAAATCTGTTTCAGGGAAAATATCGGACTGCTCGCCTACAGCCCGCTGGCATTCGGACAACTGACCGGAAAATATATCGACAATCCCAAAACGCACGGCCGCCTGACGCTGTTTTTATCCGACTGGAACGCACACTACCGGCGTCCCGCCGTTCTGGAAGCCACACGCCAGTACATGCAGCTGGCAAGAGAACACGGCATCACACCCGCACAACTGGCGCTGGCATGGTGCTATTCCCGCTGGTTCATCGATGCCACCATCATCGGCGGCACACGACCGGAACACCTCAAGGAAAACATCGATGCCATCGCCATCTCGCTCAGCGATGAAATCATCGACCATATCAATGAAATTCATGCCATGATCACCAATCCGGCACTATAAGCATACCGGCGGCCGGTCGCGCTATCCCTGTATCAAGCCTTCCGCCTTCATGGCGCGGAGAACCGCCGGACGCTGCGCTACACGTTCACGATAGGCCGACAACGTTTTCCATTGTCCGATTTCCAGATCGGCCGCTTCTATCCAGCTTGCGATAGTAAAAAGATAGGCATCGACCACGGTGAACTGTTCACCGGTCATATACGGATTTTTGCCCAGCTGCCTGTCTACATAGTCGAACTGCCGCAGCAAGGTTTTTTTCGCTTCTTCACGACACGCTGCATAGGCGGGACTGAAAATCGGCGTAAAACTTTTTTGCAATTCCGTCGCAATATAATTGAGCCATTCCATCACACGGTAACGTGCCATCGTACCATGCACCGGTATCAGGCCTTTTTCGGGTACCCTATCTGCCAGATACTGGACGATCACAGCGCCTTCCGTCAGTATCTGGCCCTCGTCCAGTTCCAGCGCAGGAACGGAACCCTTGGTGTTGACCAGATAAAAATCATGACCTGACGCCGTTTCCTTGAGTTGCAAATCCACCTTTTCCAGCTCGAACGGCAACCCGGATTCTTCCAGAACGATATGCGGAGACAGTGAACAGGCTCCCGGGGTGTAATACAATTTCATCGTATGCTCCTTTCATTGAGTACCGCGGAACACGCCGTGCATCGCGAACCGCATGTGTGATGACAGCATCATACCCTTTCCGCTTCACGAAATGTCGCCTGCGATGCGCATATCGGCAAGCGGCAGCATGATTTCCGGAAAAAGAATTGAAAATTTGCGTATCTTGATAAAAAATGATTTTATTGCCTGTACCGACAGGTCCGACCACCACTAAACAGACACTGCCCATGAAACGCATTCTTCTTTCGCTGCTCGTTTTGGTAACAGGCCCACTGCTGATTGCAGGCTGTCAGAGTACTACGGCCGGTGGCGCGACCGACTCGTCAAGAAGCCAGCTCCTGCTGATTTCATCCGAAGATATCAACCAGGGCGCCGCGACGGCCTACCAGCGTGCCCTGAGCAAGGCCCGTTCCGAAAAAAACCTGAATACCAGCTCAGCATCGACCAAACGCGTCCGCAACATCGCCAACCGGCTCATCGCACAGGTCGGCGTATTCCGGCCTGACGCACTGAAGTGGAACTGGGAAATCAATGTCATCGACAGCAAAGAGGTGAACGCCTACTGTATGCCGGGGGGCAAAATCGCTGTTTACAGCGGCATCATCAGTTCATTGAACCTGACAGACGATGAGCTGGCCGCGGTCATCGGACATGAAATGGCACATGCATTGCGCGAGCACAGCCGCGAACAGGTCTCACAGCAAATCGCCGCCGATCAGGCCTTGTCGCTCATCAGCGCACTGGCAGGTTTCAGCTCGACACAGGAATCCCTCGCCGGCATGGCCAGCCAGCTGGTCATGACGTTGCCGTTTTCGAGAACCATGGAAACGGAAGCGGACATCATGGGAATGGAGCTGATGGCACGTGCAGGCTACAACCCGGAAGCCGCCATCAACGTCTGGAAGAAAATGGAAAAACTCGGCGGCGACGCACCACCGGAATTGCTGTCGACCCACCCCAGCGACGAATCGCGTATCGCACGTTTGCAGGCTGAACTGCCGAAAGTCATGCCCCTTTATCAGGCGACCGCCACGAAAAGCAAGACAAAGAGCGCTTCATCACGCAAATGAACTGCCCTTTCCAATAAAAAACGCGCTATACAGCGCGTTTTTTATTGATTGCATACCGGATATTTATTTTTTCTTGCCCCAGGAATCACGCAATGTAACGGAACGGTTGAACACCGGCTTGCCGGGCTGCGAATCCTTGATGTCCGCGACAAAATAGCCGTGCCGTTCGAACTGGTAAATATCTCCCGGAAGCGCTGCTGCCAGACCGGGTTCCAGATAGGCACGCACCACTTCCTTGGACGCCGGATTCAACGCCAGCCTGAAATCCTTGTTGTTGGCGTCCGGAGCCGGATCGGCGAACAGTCTGTCATACAGTCTGACTTCCGCCTCGACTGCATGCGCACAGCTGACCCAGTGAATGTTGCCCTTGACCTTGTAGGCGGTACTGCCTTCCGTACCGCTGCGGCTGTCCGGAAAATACTGGCAGTGTACAGCCGTCACATTACCGTTTTCATCCTGGTCATATCCCGTGCATTCGACCACATAGCCATAACGCAAACGGACACGATTGCCCGGGAAAAGCCGGAAATATCCCTTGACCGGATCGATCATGAAATCCTCGCGCTCGATCCACAATTCACGGGTAATCGGGAAGCGTCGCAAACCACGTTCCGGATAATGCGGGTGAACCGGAGAGGTGCATTCTTCCTCAAGATGTTCGGGGAAATTGTCGATGATCAGTTTCAGCGGATGCAGCACGGCAGCGGCTCTCGGCGCTTTCGGATCCAGATCGTCTCTCAGGCTGCCTTCCAGCGTCCCCATATCGATCCAGCCGTCAGCTTTTGCCACGCCGATCCGTTCGCAAAACAGCTGGATCGACTCCGGCGTATAACCACGACGCCGTATTCCGACGATAGTCGGCATGCGCGGGTCATCCCATCCATCGACGATTTTTTCCTCGACCAGCTGCAACAGCTTGCGTTTGCTGGTGATGGTATAAGTCAGATTCAGACGGGCGAATTCATACTGGTGCGGCAACGGTTTTTGCAGAAAGCCCCCGATCACACGGCCGTCCGGCAAAGTGACCGTTTCCGTCAGGCGCTCCAGAATCCAGTCATAAAACGGGCGGTGATCCTGAAATTCCAGTGTACAGATCGAATGGGTGATGTTTTCCAGCGCATCCGAAATCGGGTGCGTATAGTCGTACATCGGATAAATATTCCATTTATCCCCGGTACGATGATGGTGCGCATGACGAATCCGGTAAATCACCGGATCGCGCATGTTCATGTTCGGGGACGCCATATCGATTTTCGCACGCAACACATGCGCGCCATCCGGAAATTCGCCTGCCTTCATCCGCCTGAACAAATCCAGCGATTCGGCCGCCGGACGATCACGGTACGGCGAATTTTTGCCGGGTTCGGAAAAACTGCCCCGGTTCTTGGCGATTTCTTCCGGTGTCTGGCTATCCACATAGGCATGTCCCGCTTCGATCAGATACTCGGCCATCAGATACAGGGTATCGAAGTAATCGCTGGCGTAATGCAAATAGGGGGTGCCGCCCTGCTCCCAGGAAAAACCGAGCCACTGGACACTGTCCTTGATCGTATCGACAAATTCCTGATCTTCCTTGGTCGGATTGGTATCATCGAAGCGCAAATGGCAGCGTCCATGATAATCCCTTGCCAGCCCGAAGTTCAGGCAAATCGATTTGGCGTGTCCGATATGCAGGTAGCCATTCGGTTCCGGCGGAAAACGGGTGATCACATCGGGCATGCCGGGGCGCTGGTACGTTCCCTTTTCATTGTCGGCCTCGATGATGGCCCGCAAGAAATTGGAAGAAGGGGTGGAAGTGCTGTTTTTGTTATCGGCGTTCATGACTTGTATCTAAAAAACGAGTAAGCTACATTTTACCGCGACAATGCCTTGTATAGTGTACTGGCATCGACTCTTTGAAAAGCATGCGCGGCTCCGCCCATTGACAGGTAACGCATTCATTCCGTCCGACAGCTTATGATCAGGATTGTCATCGCAGACGACCACACCCTGATGCGCGAAGGGTTAAAACGTATTCTGGAAAGCTCCGACGATATCGAGGTCGTCGGCGAGGCCACCGACGGATTCGGCGTCCTGGCGCACGTCCGCAAGGGAGGTTTCGATTTGTTGCTGCTCGACCTTTCCATGCCTGGACGCAGCGGTATCGACCTGATTCGCCAGATTCGTACCGAATCGCCGAAACTGCCGGTACTGGTATTGACCATGTACGAGGAAGAGCAATACGCCATCCGTTCGATTCGCGCCGGCGCACAGGGTTATCTGACGAAGGAAAGCGCAGGGACACAGCTGGTTCATGCCATACGGAAAGTGGCCTCAGGCAAGCCCTATATCAGCATGGAGGTCGCGGAACAGCTTGCGCTCGATATCATGACACCGGAAAAGCCTCTGCCGCACAGCCAGCTGTCCAACCGTGAATTCGAAATTTTCAACCTGCTGGCGCAAGGAAAATCCATCACCGACATCGGCCAGCAACTCCACCTGAGCGTCAAGACAGTAAGCACTCACAAGTCGCGCATTCTGAACAAGATGGGCATGCAGTCCATATCGGAAATCGTCCGTTACGCAGTCGCACACAATCTGCTGGCGCCTTTCGACAAATAAGGGTGTCGTCATCCCGCTTTTTTCTTGCCGCCGATCTTGCTTTCCTTGCCAGTCATCAGGTTGCCGATATTCTGGCGATGGCGTGCTATCAGGAATGCACTGATGACGACAATCGCAGCAAAATACAGATTGAACCCGAAAAAGAGACCGTAATATATCGGCGCGAGCACAGCGGAAATCAGCGCAGAGAGCGACGAATAGCGAGACAGTACCGCCACGCACAACCAGGTCACCAGAACCAGCAATCCCAGCAGCGGACTGATTCCCAGCAAGACACCCAGTGCTGTCGCCACGCCCTTGCCACCCTTGAATTGCGCGAATACGGGAAAAAGGTGGCCCAGAAATACGGCTACGCAGACGCAGGCCAGCCCCATTTCACCGACCTGAAATTGCGCTGCGAAACGAAACGCCAGCCAGACGGCCAGCCATCCTTTGGCGGCATCGCCGACAAGCGTGAGCAAGGCCGCCAGCTTGTTGCCGCTACGCAGTACATTGGTCGCGCCGGGATTTTTCGAACCATACGTTCTCGGGTCTGCCAGACCGAAAAGTTTGCTGCTCACCAGCGCAAATGATATGGAGCCGAGAAGATAGGCAATGACAATGAACAAAACCGTATACATACTTTCACATTCCTGCTTTCCTGTCGGGTCATGGGAAAACTGTCGCACACTCCCCAAAAACCGTTGATATGTTTGTTAAGATAGCACGACAGGAAACGACACATGTCTGCATTGTAGTGGCGAAAGGAAAAATATGCAGCAGGAAATTCGACTGGCGACTTTCAATGTCCGCAATCTGGCGCTGCCCGGAACGGTTTGCTACCCTGACCTTCCGCCTTGCACGAGTGCTGAATACGAGGCGAAAATTGCATGGATTGCCGAATTGACGGATCATTTCCGCCCCGATGTCGTCGCTTTCGAGGAAATTTTTTCGCCGCAGGCCATCACCGATATCATGGCATGCTCGCGACAGTTTCGAGACGCCACGCCGGTCTGTACCGATGTGCCGTCCCGTCTTTCACACCCTGCACCGGAAGTCGCGCTTGTCACCCGCCTGCCGCTGGCAGGCACACCTGGAACACACTGCCATTTTCCTGAAAACTTCAGGATATCGTTACCCGGAACGGATACCGTCATCGACCGCTTTTCACGTCCGGTACTGGAAGTCCCCGTTCTGCTTCCGAACGGTCGGATACTCCATCTTTATGCGGTACATTTCAAATCGAGACGCCCTGACCCCGTCACGGACAACGGACTTTCCGAACCATTGCGGCATGGACTGGCCATGTTCCGCTCGCTCTCACGACGTGCCGCCGATGCGCTCGGCGTTCACACCCTGATTGCGCAACTGCGGCAAAAAACAGGAACTCCGGTTGTATTGATGGGCGATTTCAACGACACGGCACAAGCCGTCACGACCGGTATCGCCACGGGTGCACAACACGAAAGTGAGCAGCCACTCCCATCTCTGTATCGCCTGTACAACGTACTGGACGTCCAGTCACCGCCTTCTTTCATGCAGGAAAACGCGCGGAATACCCGTAATACGGATACAGGATACATCGACCATATTTTCGTTTCCGATGAATTTACGGAAGCGGGCGGATTCAGTACAGGTCGCGTCATGGATACGCTTTACCGGATGCCAGACGATACGGACAGACCCGACCGCTCCGACCATCCCTTCGTCATGACGACCATCGCACTTTCCTGATTTCGCCTGTATACCTTCAGCGGTTTCCCGTCGTTTCTTCGTGACGGCTGCCGCGCGGATGGTGCAGGGCATGCAGCTGTTTCAGACGCTGTTGCGCCACATGGGTGTATATCTGGGTCGTCGAAATATCCGCATGTCCGAGCAACAGCTGAACGACACGCAAATCCGCGCCATGGTTGAGCAAATGCGTGGCGAAGGCGTGCCTTAATGTATGGGGCGACAGCGTATCGTGAATGCCGGATTGCACGGCATATTTCTTTATCAGTGTCCAGAACATTTGCCGCGTCATGCCCGTTCCGCGCGCCGTGACGAACAGACAGTCGGATATTTTTCCGGATAAAATCTCGGGACGGCTTTCCTTCAGGTAACGCTCCAGCCATCCCCTGGCTTCTTCGCCGAACGGAACCAGCCGGGTTTTGCTTCCCTTGCCCAGTATGCGCAACACACCTTCGTTCATTCCGGTTTCGACCAGTTTCAGGGCGACCAGTTCGGAAACCCGCAACCCGCTGGCATACATCAGCTCTATCATCGTCCGGTCACGCAAGCCCAGCGGTTTTTGTACATCGGGCGCGGACAGCAGGGCTTCCACCTGCCGCTCCGACAGGGTATGTGGAAACCGTGCCGGCTGTTTTGCAGCACGCATGCGCTGGCATGGACTGGCTGCAAGCCGCCCCATGCGTATCTGCAGCCGGTAGAACCGTTTGAAAACAGTCAGTCTGCGGTTGGCCGATGTCGCTTTGGATTCGGCATGACGCGCCAGAAAATAACGGTTCATATCTTCGGACGTCACGGCCAGCAAATCCTGCACCCCCCCGTTTTTTTCCAGCCATTGCGCAAACAGTTGCAAGTCGCGCCGGTAGGCTTCCAGCGTATTTCGAGACAAACCGTCTTCAAGCCATACGGTATCGCAAAATTCATCTATCAACGAACGATTTCCCGGCAACAGGGCTTCACTGGCGACATTTTCCATAAACGACCATTTCTTTCATTTACCGAAACCCATATTTTACCCCGCATGCGAAAGCCGCCCTTTTCACGGTTTCTGTGCCAATGCCCAGTCGATATGTTCGTCCACCATATCCGATACAGTCTGCCGTTTGGCTTGCAGGACAGCGACGATACGCGCGATTTCCGTTGCGTCGCTCACTTCACGAAGCGCGTTGCCCAATGCCACCGCAATGTTGCGACACCAGCATGCATATCCGATACGCCGCACCGGACTGCCTTGTGTCTTTTGCAAAAACTCCACTTCCGTCCAGCTGAACAACTCCAGCAAGGTCACGCGGTCAAAATCATGCCGTACATCGAAATCGGGCACGCCGCTCACTTTGGCGAACCGGTTCCATGGGCAGCATAACTGGCAGTCGTCACATCCATATATCCGGTTGCCTATCGAAGGACGCAAATCCGGCGGAATGCTGCCTCTGAACTCGATTGTCAGATAAGAAATACAACGCCGGGCATCCAGACGATGCGGCGCGATGAGCGCGCCTGTCGGACAAGTCTGGATACAACGTGTACAGTTACCGCAATGCGCGCTTTCTCCTGCATCCACAGGCAACGGCAAATTGACCAGCATTTCCCCCAGAAAAAAAAACGAACCGCCGTCACGGCACAACAGCAGATTGTTCTTGCCCTGCCATCCCATTCCGGCTTTTCCTGCAAACGCCACTTCCATGACCGGCGCCGAGTCGGCAAAGACACGATACGAAAAAGATCCGATGGCATCCTGCATTTTGTCGGCCAGTTTCTGCAAACGCGAGCGCAATACCTTGTGATAGTCGCGCCCGCGTGCATACAGCGATATCCGTGCCGCAAGCGGGTCTGGCTGATGCAGTCCTGCCCTCGCTTGCGAAAGCGCATCCCTATCCGGCAGATAATCCATGCGCACCGAAACGACCCTGAGCGTTCCGGGCAACAATTCATCCGGACGGCAACGCTTCATGCCGTGCGCCGCCATATAGTGCATTTCCCCGTGAAACCCCATGGAAAGCCACTGTTGCAACCGTTTTTCCGCATCATCCAGACGAATGTCGGCAATCCGCAAATCCGAAAAGCCCAGCTCTTTTGCCCAGGCTCTCATTTTCAAAACAAAATCAGTGAATTGCCCTTCAATTTTCATCAGAAACAACAAAAAGATATTGCCTAAAAAGGAATGATTATTGATACTATATGCGGAATCGTTCCGTTATATCACATCACGTACGACGCGCGACTTGTACCTTTGACGATGCAGCAAAAAACATTTTATCTGAACGACGAGACCGACACATGTGCCCTTGGCAAGGCGCTGGCGCATGTACTGGAACGCGGACTCACCATCTATCTGCATGGCGATCTGGGAGCAGGCAAGACGACCCTCACTCGTGCCATGCTCCGGGAAGCGGGTCATGCAGGCAAAGTCAAAAGCCCGACTTACACGCTCGTCGAACCTTATGTCATCGACCTGAACGGACAGGCTGTCGAGCTGCTGCATTTCGATTTGTACAGGATGGGATGCCCTGAAGAATTTCTGGAAGCCGGCTTCCGGGAGCATTTCAACGGAGAAACCATTTGCATCATCGAATGGGCCGAAAATGCCGGCTCCGAATTGCCCCCTCCCGATATCGCCATCACACTCGACATCACAGGAGATGGACGAACGGCACACATGAGTGCCTCATCCGGCAAAGGCATGCATTGCCTTGAAACCTTGCGTTTTTCGCCTCATTGCTGAATCGAAGATGAAACATTCATTTTACAAATACTGGCAAACCGCTCTTGTATTCCTCGTTTTTCTGGCTGGTATGGCTTCCTTCTCACCGGTTCATGCAGGCAATATCGTCGCCGTTCGCGCCTGGCCTGCCGATGACTATACACGTATCACGCTGGAACATGACGGCAAGATTCAGGCGAAACACTTTATTCTGACCAACCCGGAACGTCTCGTCGTCGATATACAGGGAACGGAGCTGAACGCCACCCTGAAAGAACTGATTTCCAAAATCCAGCCGGACGACCCTTACATTCAGCAAGTCCGTGTCGGTCAGCTGAACCCTGAAACCGTCCGTCTCGTTTTCGATTTGAAAACGGCCGTCAACCCGCAAGTCTTTTCGCTGGCGCCTATCGACAAATACAAACATCGTCTTGTCATGGATCTGTACCCGAAAGAGCCGCTCGACCCGATCGCCGCGCTCATTCTCAAGGGTGAATGGAAACACGATCCCGAACCGGAACAGGTCGCTGCCAACGAACCGAAAAATACCGATCCCGAAACGGCATCGTCCGGTACGTCAGCCCGCAAGAACCTTGCGGGCGATACCGGAAAAATGCAGCTCAGGCGCATGGTCACGATCGTGATCGACCCGGGACATGGCGGCGAGGATTCCGGCGCAATCGGTGCGCGCGGCAGCAAGGAAAAAGATGTCGTCCTGTCTATCGGCAAGCGTTTGCGCGCCAAAATCGAACAACAGCCGAATATGCGTGTCGTCATGACCCGCAATGCGGACTTCTTCGTTCCGCTGGGGACTCGTGTCCAGAAAGCACGCGCGGTCCAGGCCGATTTGTTCATTTCCATCCATGCCGACGCTTTCATCAAACCGAGCGCAAGAGGTTCTTCCGTTTTCGTCCTGTCCGAAAAAGGCGCCTCCTCGACAGCCGCACGCTGGCTGGCAAGACGCGAAAACGCTGCTGACCTGATCGGCGGCGTCAATATCAAGAAACACGACCGCCAGCTTGCCAGCGTCCTGCTTGACCTTTCCACAACCGCACAAATCAAGAACAGTCTGAAACTCGGTAGTGCTGTACTCGATGAAATGGGCGATATCAACCGCTTGCACAAGGGTTCCGTCGAACAGGCTGCTTTCGCCGTCCTGAAAGCCCCCGACATCCCGAGCATTCTGGTGGAAACGGCATTTATCTCCAATCCTGAGGAAGAAGCGAAGCTCAACAATCCCGCACATCAGGAAAGCATCGCCAATGCCATCCTCAACGGCATCAAAAAATATTTCGCGAAAAACCCGCCTCGCGCACGCAACGGCATGATTTGATACACGATGCAGTTTTGGCAAACTTCTTTGTCAAAACTGCATCGCGGACCGCGCAAATGCGGTAGAATACTGCCTGCATCATTTTCGGGGCGTGCAATAATGCCCTCCCGGAAAAACGTGTAGCCGCAACGCGCTCGTAGCTCAATGGATAGAGTACTGCCCTCCGAAGGCAGGGGTTGTGGGTTCGATCCCCGCCGAGCGCGCCATTTCCTCTTCCGCGCTTGCAGATTCCGCAAGTTCTACCTCTTTTTCCTCGTATTTTTTCACCCTGCGGCATTTGCCTTTTGCAAGTCCTGTACATGTATGTTCCCTGCATACGGCGCATTCCCGTCAAATCGACCCGGTATATTTTCATGCAGCACGACGAGAGAACCATCCGCCTACGCAGCCTCATCATCCCATAACGCTTCCGGTGCGAATACCTGCCGCTGCTGCACCGACCATTCCCGCTTTTTCGCCGACAGGCACTCGTGACAGGAACGCATCATCCCTGTACCGACCTGCCACGACAAGTCCGGTCATAACCCGAAAACTCCTTCCCTCACGTACAGCCGGTTGCCTTGCATGAATGCAAAACCGCAGACTTGCTTTCCGGTCGTGCAGTGCTTCCTGCCATAACACCACTGCATCCTGCAACTCCGATGGCTTTTGACCAACCGCCTCTGTTCCGGCCCAGTGTTATTTCCGCCACAACGTTGATGGCATCATTTCCAACCTTCTGCCGCACCTGTGCCGCCGCTTTCCCATCACACGGATACACTTTCTCCCTGTAACCGTTTCAGGGCACACACCGAAACATTACGGCGACCACACCGGTCGCCGCTGTCGTTTCCCTCATATGTACGCCATCTCTCCACACAATAAAAAAATGGCTGGAATTTCTTCCAGCCATTTCTTTTTGTCGGTCTTTTGTCTGTTTTCAGACCATTACTGTGCAGCCTGTACCTGAACTGCTTTGTTCTTCTTGACCGGTCTTCCCATTCTCGGAACAACGAACGTTGCCAGAG
>CASETG010000095.1 GCA_949290765.1 Oxalobacter formigenes
CAAATACACCGGAAATGCGTATGCCATCTTTCGCAAACAGGAGAAATTGAACATGCAACGGATTATGTTACGCGGAAAAATTCATCGTGCCACCGTCACCCAGTGTGATCTGGCTTATGAAGGTTCCTGCGCAATTGACGAAGATCTGATCGAAGCCGCCGGCATGACGGTTTTCGAACGTATCGAGTTATACAACGTCAACAACGGCGAACGCTTCGCCACCTACATCATTCCGGGAAAACGCGGCAGCGGTGAAATTTCCTTGAACGGTGCAGCTGCACGTCGTGCCCATCTTGGCGATCTGTTGATCATCTGCACTTACGGCCTGATGGACGACGAAGAAATCAAGACTTTCCAACCCAAGGTCGTTCTGGTCGATGCCAACAACAAGATCACTGGTGTGAAATAAGCCGTCACCCGATATATTCCAGCATAGAAAAGAAAACGCCATGTCAACCGTCACAACGGTTTGGCATGGCGTTTTCCTTTTGTTCAGACAAACGCTTTTTCAATCCGCCTGTCTGACAAAACCGTTGAGCCTGTCCAGCTCCTCGATGGTATTGACGTTTTTCCACTCACCCCGATAAATCTCTCCGCCGACCTGCCCGCGTGCGATGTATTCCCGCAATATCGCACCCAGCTGCACTTTTTCTCCGGGCTGTACCGAATCGAACATGGACATCCGGTACACGCCGATACCCGAAAATGTCCATTTGACCGGTCCATCGTTTCTGACGGTAAAGGAATTGAGCGCAAAATCACCCTGTGGATGAAAAGACGGATTTTTGACCAGGTACAACCAGGCGACATCCCTGCTGGATTCGTCATACGGTTTTCCCCAGACATCGCTGTCCTGCAATACGGTTTCCACCTGCCGGAAATCGAAATAGGGACAGTAAATATCGGAAGCGATGGCAACAAACGGATCTTCACCCAGCAAATGTCTTGCCTTGGCGATGCCACCTGCCGTCTCCAGCGCCGTTCCTTCACCCGAATACCGGATGGAAGCGCCGAAGGCCGAACCGTCTCCCAGTCTTTGCTCGATCTGTTCTCCCAGATGGGCATGGTTGATGACGATCTCGGTAATACCTGCGCGAACCAGATTCAGGATATGCCAGACAATCAGCGGGCGTCCGCGCACTTCCAGCAACGGTTTTGGGCAGCTGTCCGTCAGTGGTCGCATACGGTTGCCGCGACCGGCAGCGAATATCATGGCTTTCATGTCAGTATCAGAGCCTTTGAAAAAGTGTCCGGAAAACGATACTCAGAAAGAATATGTGACATCCGGTTTGTTGTCCTGCAACTCATCGAGCAAACGCGCCAGCGGTGCCAGTTCGTTATACCGGTGAGCCGTCTTGCTGGCATATTTCATGACCAGCGGTATGTCCTTGAGATAGGCTTCTTTTCCGTCGCGATGATACAGTCGCGCGAATATACCCAGAACCTTCAGATGTCTCTGGACTCCCATCCATTCGAAGTCCTTGTAGAACTGATCGATATCGGGATTGACAGGCAGACCGGCCTTTTTCGCTTTTTCCCAGTAGCGTATCACCCAGTCCAGAACACGTTCTTCCTCCCATTCGATATACGCATCCCTGAGCAACGACACGAGATCGTATGTCAACGGGCCATACAAGGCGTCCTGGAAATCCAGTATCCCCGGATTGCCCGTTTCTCCGGACATGTGCATGAGATTGCGCGAATGATAATCCCGGTGAACGAAAACCTGTGGTTGAGCCAGATTGTTGGCCAGCAAGATATTGAACGTTTTTTCCAGGACCGCCTGCTTTTCCGGCGTCATCGCAAATTGCACATGCTTGCCGATATACCAGTCCGGGAAAAGATCCAATTCCCTCTTCAGCGTCGCGCGGTCGTATTCGGGCAACACATGAGGTCTGCTGGCCGACTGTATGCGCAACAACGCATCGATGGCGTCCCGATACAGGGTCGCTGCATTGGCATCGTCGAGCTTGTCCAGATAGGTTGTGGTTCCCAGATCGGACAACAGCAAAAAACCATCGCGGGTATTTTGCGCCAGTACTTGCGGCACCGAAACGCCGCTTTGACCGAACAAGGCAGCTATCCGCACAAATGGTTCGATATTCTCTTTCTCTGGCGGTGCGTCCATCACGATGAACGAGCGATTTTCGCCATCGACCCGAAAGTATCTGCGAAAACTGGCATCGGATGACGCCGCCCTGACGGTATCCGGTACGAGATGCCATTCCTGCAATGTTTCCAGCCATTGCATCATGGAAACAAAACGGCTATCGCCGGAAGAATTTTGAGTGGTTATTGACATGAAAGGCAAAACAATCCGTTATCAATATGAAAGTTCTCATATAATAAGCGATTCTGGATAATATATTGTAGTCTTCTTATTCCAACGCTTTTCATGAGCCGTTTTTTTGCCTGTTTTCTGTCGCCTGTCCTGCTTGCGTTGCTGGCAACGTCACCGGCGATACTGCATGCCGCACCTCATGCAAGCGACAAGGCAACGGACTCCCGTCCCCAATATACGGAAAACAGGGATGCCCCCACCATCCTCCAGGCAGAACAGATAACCGGCCGTCCCGCTCGCGACCTTTATCTGGACTACGAGGTGGAAATCGAACGTGACCAGACACTCATTACCGGCGATCATGGCATCTTCCGTCAGGAAGAAAACGAAACGGAAATCATTGGCAATGTCTTCATCCAGCGCTTCGGAGACCAGTTTGTTGCCGATGAGGCGAACCTAAATCTCGAAACCGGTGAAGGCGTCCTGAAACGTGCGTCCTACCGTCTGGGAATCAATCAGGCACAAGGTACTGCCTCCCGTATCGACATGACCGGCGACAATCAGACCGACATTTTCAGAGGGACTTACAGTACATGCGAGGGCACTGATCCCGACTGGTATCTGTCCTCGAAAAAAATACATCTGGACAATTCGTACAATACCGCATACGCCACCAGTCCGGTGCTGTATTTCAAGGATGTTCCCATTCTGGCCGCACCTGCCATGACGTTTCCGTTCAAAAGCGAACGCAAGTCCGGTTTTTTGCCGCCGACCATCGGCATCAGCTCCAAAAACGGGCTTGAAGTCAATGTACCGTACTACTTCAATCTGGCACCGAATTACGACTTGACCGTCACCCCCAACCTGATCGCACGACGCGGTTTGCAACTGGGTGCCGAAGCACGTTATCTGGGCTCGAATTACTCAGGCACCACCTATGTCGAGTTTCTGCCTAACGACAAGGAAGCAGACCGCGACCGCTACTTCTTTTCGTCACAGCATCAACAGGCTTTCAACAACGGCTGGTCCTATTACTGGAACGTCAAGTCAGCTTCCGACAATGAATATCCGGATGACTTTTCCGTTCCGCAAAACCGTGGCGACATGGAGCGACTTCTGTTGCGCGAAGGCGGCATTTCCAAATCGCTCGGCATCTGGAATGCAACGTTACGCGCATCGAGTTACAAGGTTTTGCAGGATGACGAAGCCCCGATCATCAAACCGTTCGACCGGCTCCCGCAATTCATGTTGTCCGGCGGACAAGAAAATGTCCATGGCTTCGACTGGAATGTCTATGGCGAAATGACCCGTTTCTGGCTCTCGGACGATGATCTGGCGCAACTGCCAGCACAGGAACAGGCGCGAGGCGACCGA
>CASETG010000096.1 GCA_949290765.1 Oxalobacter formigenes
AGAGAAAGGCAGCCTGGCCAAAGCTTCGCTTGTGCTAGGAATCACTCCTGTCATGCTGGGGCGGCGTATAGATGCGCTGGAACGACGTCTTGGCATTAAACTCATGCATCGCACAACCCGACATCTTACACTAACTGAGCGCGGTACGGTATTCCTTGATCATTGTCGCAAGATACTTGATGAACTCGAACAGGCCGAACAAATGATCGGCGAGGGACTCAACAAGGCGACGGGGCATCTCATCGTATCGGCTCCGGCAGCTTTCGGACGCAAGCATGTCGCCCCACACGCGCCGGCGTTTCTGGCATCGAATCCCGAAGTCAGGATGTCGTTCAACCTGAGCGATCAGGTCGTTGACCTCGTCCGTGAAGGATACGACATGAGCATCCGCATCGGCGGCACAATCGACCCGGGTCTGGTCGCAGTCAAACTCTGCTCCAACCATCGTGTTGTCTGCGCGTCACCGGATTACCTGCAAAAAAACGGCACACCCAAAACCCTGAAAGACCTCGGAGCGCACAACTGCCTGACATTCAACCAGCAAGGCGGACAGCAACGGGGGTGGCATTTCAAGGAAAACAACCGTACCGTCATCGTACGCACTTCCGGCAATCTGGACTGCAATGACGGCGAACTCTTGCACCGCTGGTGTCTGGAAGGCTACGGTCTGGCATGGCGTTCCACCTGGGAAATCCAGTCGGAACTGGCATCGGGCAAGCTCGTGACGGTACTGGACGAGTTTGCGCTGCCCAATTACGACATCATGGCCGTTTACCCTCGCCAAATCTACCTGCCCCTGAAAACACGTCTCTTCATAGACCATCTCAAAACCATCTATGGCAGTACGGAATACTGGACGCGCCCCCACTGATATCGCCCGGTATACGCCAGTATGCCGCCATCGATCGGCCTGGTACAAACAAAAAACCCTGCCGGTGCGATACCGGCAGGGTTTTCCCTGAAGATCCTGTCGTCAGCTGATTCAGGCTTCGTCCGGAATCTTCGTGCCGCAATTCGGGCAGAACTTCGAGTGTCCGTCCGTAATCGGATAGGCGCACTTCGGACACAGCTTCGGTACCGGCGACAGTTCGACGATCAGCTCGCCTTCCAGAACCGGAACCATACGATGATCCTTCTTGAAGTCGGCCGTCTTGACGACCCGTTTGACGATACCGTTGACCGGAGAGAGCACCGAACGTTCCTGTTTCATGATGGAAACATTGAACAGTTCCTGTCCCTGTTTGACGATGTCGCCTTCCTTGACGTGAACGATCCAGAGATCGGCCTTGCGCGGGCTGGCGACATGATACGGATTGCCGCTTTCCGCGATGATGGAACCTGCACCGCCGGCAGCCGTCACAGGCGCATCGATCTGGACATCACTCGTCAGGATTTCCGAATCGAGCACATAACGTACCGTAGCCACCCCGCTGTCATTGACCGGATCGATGCTCAACAGCAACATCTGGTGCGGCTTGCCGCTGGATGTATTGAAATTCAGGGTCTGTCCCGGCTTGATACCCTCGAACCAGACATCAAGCGGCAAATAGTTCGGGTCACCGAATTTCTTCTGGAATTCGATCGTCTTGATGGCATCTGCCGGATGATTCAGATACATGACGAATTCTTCGTCTGTCGGCTCGCGCTTGAGGGCCTTGGCCAGCTCTGCTCTTTCCGCAGCCATATCGACCGGAGGCAGTTTTTCCAGCGGAGAAGCCTCGGTACGGGAAGCGATCGCTTCTTTCCATTCCGCGCCGAATGCACTCTGATATACCCAGTCGCTCGGGAAACCAAGCGGCAGGCGGCCGAACTGTCCCAGCAACAGCTTCTGGAAGGCTTCGTTGCAATCGCGATAGATATCCAGACGCTTGCGCTTGATATCTTCGGACAAATCCTCTTCCTTCGTTTCTGTCACGGTCTTCAATACCGACAGCAATTGCTGCACCGCCGGCATACCGTTGCGCTTGTACGCGCCGGTCACTGCCAGAAATGCCGTATTCCATGTCGTCTGGGAACCCGGCGTCACATCGTGATAACGGACGATCTGGCGCGTATAGGCCAAAAAGTCAAGCATATACGGCAGCAAGTGGATATAACCCTGCTTGACCGCACCTTCCTGAGAAGACGATGTCGCACCGCCCGGCATGGCATAACGAATCACGTCGTAATCGACACCCTGGAAGTACGGCGAGCAATAGCGGTCGAAATACGGCATGAACTGTTTGCAAACGAAATTCGCATCGCGCAGCGCATCACGGTTGAGACTGGTTTCAAGACCCAGTTCCGTTTCCAGATAGGCCGCCAGCGAACCGATGTCGCCCTGACCGTAACTGCGAACCGAAGCACCCAGACCGGCGTCCACGATCTGGCAACCGGCTTCCGCCGCTGCCGCGCAGGCCGGCAGGAACAGGCCGTCCGTGACATGGCGGTGGTAATGCAATACCAGTTCCGGCCAGCGTTTTCTGAGCGCCTTGACCAAATCGCGCATGAATTTCGGCGGACAAACGCCTGCCATATCCTTCAGGCCCAGAATGAACTCGCGCACGACGGCTTTTTCCGACAGGCCCGACACCTTCGACATCATGGCGATGATGGATTCCGTCACCTTGAGATAATGGTCGATATCGAAACCCTTGGCATACGAAAGCGACAAGGCCGGCTCAAAAACCTTGTCCTTGCGATCCATGACCACTTCCGTAATCGGCAGCATGTTGGCCGGTTCATTGAGGAAATCGAAACAGCGCACCACATCGTAATGGTCACAGATCATTTCCCCGGTCAAACGCATCAGATTTCTCGGTTGCGGGCTGTACCCCAGCACATTGGTGGAGCGAATCAGCAACTGTTTCAGCGTCTTGGGCGCGAAACGGTTCCATTCACGCGCTTCCGTGAACGGATACGTCATATTCGCCAACATCGCCACATGGAAATGGGCACCGCCGCCGTTTTCAATCGAGAAGAGACCGAGATTGTCCAGATACGGCCCGACCAGTCTGTCTTCCGCCAGACGCATGCGGTTACCGTTGTTGGACTGCGTCATGTCACGGGTCGTCGTATCCGTGAAATGAATCTTGCCGCTGTCGCGCACGAAGTCAAGCAACGCCCGGCGGTCACCACGCGGATAGGGCGAAGGTTTCCGCTTTTGCTGCGGAGATATTTCTGGCAGCACCGCAGTAAAGCTGCCAAGCGACGGCGTATTGCGGTTGCGATATGTTCCAAGCGATACATACGGATTGTAGCCGCGCGCGGAAATTTCGGCGACCAGTTTGGCCAGCCGTTCGCTTTCGGGCGCGAGATCCGTATAACTGAGCAATTCCGGATGGTCGTGAATATACGTGGTCGTGATATTGCCGTTGCGGAAATTGTCATCGCTGATGATTTTCTGCATGAACGGAATCGTCGTCTTCAGGCCACCGATGACATATTCGGAAAGCGCACGTTCCATGATGCCCAGCGTTTTCTGCCAGTCATGCGAATACGTAATCAGCAAAGCGCCGGCAGAATCATAGTTGGACGGGAATTCATAACCGGCAGACAGGTTGGAATCCATGCGTACACCCGGACCGCCCGGCGATACGTAACGGGTAATCAGCCCCGAATTCGGCGTGAAATTGTCCTGAGGGTCTTCCAGATTGACGCGCACCTGCATGGACGTGAAAAGCGGACGCGTGTTTTCCTCGTTGAAACGCAATTCCGAACCAAAAGCAATCGCAATCTGTTCCTCAACCAGGTCGATACCGTAACGGCTTTCGGTAATCCCGTGTTCCACCTGCAAACGGGTATTGACCTCGATCATGTACGGAGTCGAATCCTCGGTGACCAGAAACTCGACTGTCGCGACAGAATGGTATCCGACAGCCAGCACCATCCGGCGTGCATATTCCTTGAGCTGTTCGCGCAATTCCGGCGTCAGCCCCTTCCATGGAGACGGCGTGATTTCAATCAGCTTCTGGTTGTTGCGCTGTACGGTACAATCGCGTTCGTCGAAAGCGAACACATTGCCCCAGCGGTCCGCGATGACCTGAATTTCGATATGGTGGACATTGGGCAGATATTTTTCAACGAACAGACGCGGGTTGCCGAAAGACGCCTGAGCCATCGCGGAAGCCTTGGTAAATGCATCTTCCAGTTCTTCCTGATTGGTGACAAGGAAAATACCCCGACCGCCACCGCCGCCTTCGGCTTTGAGCATAATCGGCAGACCGATTTCCTTGATGATGGCGCGAGCCTGTTCGACATCGACCGAATCATCGGATCCCGGAACGACCGGCACACCGACCTTGCGGGCGACGAGACGGGCCTGCACCTTGTTGCCCAGCTTGTACATCGCATCGGCGGATGCGCCGATAAAGGTAATACCAGCTTCCTCGGCCAGTTTCGGGAACTGCATGTCTTCACTGGCGAACCCCCATCCCGGATGGATGGCGACGCAGTTGCGCTGCTTGGCCAGTTCGATAATACGTTCGAGATGGAGATAGGCTCTCGGGTCGGAGCCAAGAAGAATCAGTTCCTGTGCGGAAGCGGCTGCGGGTTGCGTCTTGTCAATATCGGTTGCAGTCATTGCAGAAACCGCCTCGAACCGCTCGCCGATGGAACGGCAGATACGACGTGCCGGAATACCGCGGTTCACCACCAGGATGACTTTGCCACGCAGAGACTCCCGGACTTCTTCAAAAGTTCTTTTTTTATGATTCATATCTTCTCTCTGCATAGTCGCTAATCCAGTCTGTTATCGGAAAATACACCATGAAAAGCTAGCATTGATCAACAGGGTATCAAACAAATGTCAGCGCTAAACGGGTTAGCCTGAAAGCCAAATTTATTTATCAAAAAACAATTATATGACAGGGCCTGATTTTCTACTCAGGGTATCACAAGATACAAAAAAAATTTTCCTTAATGCACTCCTTCGGCACTCCGGTATCCGGGCATTCTGCCGCATCCGCCACAGGTCGTCACGCTTTCCGCATCGTGCCCCGACGGCAGACTTGCATCCCGTCATGCGTCGCCAGCAATACGCCGCCCCGTTCGTCGAGACCGGCCAGCACACCGGCAAGTGTCGAACCATCCACATCCATGCAGACCGTCTCATGAAGCCACAGCAATCTTGAAAGCGACTGCGTGCGCCAGAGACCGGCAAAACGTTTCAGGTCAAGATTTTTCAGACGATTGACCAGATTTTCAACAATCATCTCCGGCGTCAGCGCAGCCGCCCGTTCCGGAGCGACATCCCGCAAACACCTGGCGGGCAACGCTGCGTCCTTCCGCAACGCCAGCGGGTCGGGACAAAACGCCAGATTGATACCGATACCGGCAATCAGCCTGTCGCCTTTTTGCTCCAGCAAAATCCCAGCCACCTTGCCGCCATCGATCACCAAATCGTTGGCCCACTTGATTTTGACCTCGAAGCCGAAATCGGACAGTGTTGCCGCAATACAACACGACAAGGCGATGGCAGCCTCTGTGTTGTCGAACGGCGCCTCACACGGAAGCCGTATCGCCACATACACATTGCCTTTCGGACTGATCCAGGTACGCCCGTACTGTCCACGGCCAGCCGTCTGTTCATGCGCAATCAGCGCATCGAACACGGAAAAGCGGGACTCGGCCACCATTTTCCAGGCGGCATCAAGAACCGAACCGGTACTTTCGAGCACTGTCAACATGAATGGAACCGAACCACGCTATACCATCATTCATCCTGCAAGGGCGAACCTGCGCCGTCCTGACGGAAACAGGCTGCCTGACGCTTTTGAAAAAGCGACCGGAAACGGTCGCTTTTCCGTATAAGCCACGCCAGTCGTTTACAGGCTGTCTCCGAAATCCTCGCGGAACTTGGCCACAAGTTTCTGCGGCCAGTCGGAAGTCGGAGCCAGACGTCCGACGAAGAAGCGCAATACCTTCGGCTCCTCGACGAACTTCAGACCGCCGATCAGCTCACGATTCTTCCAGAGCCATTCGATACGATCCTGCGCATACTTGACCTGTGACAGGGTAAAGACGCGGCGCGGGAAAGCCAGACGCAGCAGCTCGACTTCGGACGGAACATCGTTGCCCTGTTCGTCGCGATCCATCGAAATCGTACCGCGTTCCATACCGCGGACACCGGATACGATGTACAGCGCGGCTGCCAGCGCACCTGCCGGATATTCAAAAGAAGTCAGATGCGGCAGGAATCCGCGTGCATCCAGATGGGCGCCCAGACCGCCGGCAGGCGTAATGACCGGAATACCCTTGGCATCCAGACTGTCTACCAGATATTTGATGAATTCCGGCGAATGACGGATGACATTCCAGTCGACTGCCTCATGCAGACCGATCGCCATGGATTCGATTTCACGGACGGAAATACCGCCATACGTCAGGAAACCTTCGAACAGCGGCACCATGTCGCGCATCTTCAGGTACAAATCGCGATTCTTCGTAGCGATACCGCCGCCGCGCGAGCAGCTGATCTTGCGTGCCGAGAAATAGACGATATCGGCCAGATCGCACAGCGTACGCAGGATTTCGGCAGGCGTCTTGTCCATGAATTCCGGTTCGCGCATCTTGATGAAATACATGTTTTCGCAAACAAGACTGATATCCAGCACGATCAGGATACCGTTTTCATCGGCGACTTTCCGGACTTCACGCATGTTTTCGACCGAGAACGGCTGACCGCCGATCAGGTTGGTACCGGCTTCCATACGGATATAGGGAATCTTTTCCTTGCCGACGGTCTTGACCAGATCGCGGAGCTTGCCGATATCCATGTTGCCCTTGAACGGCTTGTCGGAGCGGATTTCAAGCGCAGCGTCGGTAAACAGTTCCACGACCTTGCCGCCCGCCAGCTCGACATGCGCCTTGGTCGTCGTGAAATGGAAGTTCATCGGAACGATATCGCCCTTGCTGATAAAAGCTTGCGAAATGATATGTTCCGCTGCGCGTCCCTGGTGGGCAGGCAGGAAATATTCCGTTCCCAGAATTTCCTTGACGGCATCATACAGACGATTGAACGATTCGGAACCGGCATAAGCATCGTCGGCAATCATCATCGAGGCGACCTGACGGTCGGACATGGCATTGGTGCCGCTGTCGGTCAGCATGTCCATGAAAACATCGCGGTTCTGCAACAGGAACGTGTTGTAACCGGCATCTTCCATTGCTTTCAGACGTTGTTCGATTGGCAAGAGATTGAGTTTCTGGACGACTCTTACCTTGTGCATTTCAATGGGGACATATTCCCCGCTGGTCATCTTGATGGCTTCGCTGGACATAAAAAATCTCTATCAATGAGGTGGCATGACAAATAAAAAAACTTCCTGACCGAACCCGGGCGACAGGAAGCCGGTTCTCCTGAAACTTCAGAACTTCAAACTGCGTTATGCAAAAATGTTTGTATTATTTCATTTTTTGATGAAAACTCAATGCCATCAGGGAAAAAAACTTTTCCCGAACGCAACCTGCTGCATCCGGAAATCCCCGCAACACCCCCTTCGGCCACCTGATTCACCCATCCCCGCACCTGCCATCCTCTCCATACCCGGCCTCTGCACACATGCCCAAACCGATGCACCATACCGAACGGCAGGGATAATGCCGCTCATCGACACCTGCAACAAACAGGCGAACGGCGCAAACGGCATGGCGATGTCGCCATCGTCATGCCGGCCGATCCACTCCGGAAAAATGGCATTCCGGCTCGCCGGACTCATGCGCGATATCGCACAGACACGAAAAAACGCCGCCAGACGATACGCGATACAAAAAAGGAAGGATATGAAGAGAAAAATGGTCGGGGTGAGAGGATTCGAACCTCCGGCCTCTACGTCCCGAACGTAGCGCTCTACCAGGCTAAGCTACACCCCGAAATGATGGTTGAAAGACTAGAAACTTCTTTCTACCGAGAAGGATGCTAATTCTAGCAAAGATTTTCCGTATTGACCACTCCCGTCGTTACTGAAAACAGCAAGTGCCTGTGTTGCATGCGCAACAGCCTGCTCGGCCTTGCCGCGTGTATACTCCAGCGCACCGCATGAACAAACCGCTTCCGATACTGCGGCAAAGCAGCTTTCATCGTTTTCTTCCACACAACGGCGAACCATTTCCTTTTGCTGTTGCGTCCCGTTTTCGAGCAGATAAATCAGCGGCAACGTCATTTTGCCTTCTTTCAGATCGTTACCGATACGCTTGCCCATCTCACCGGTATCGCCTGCGTAATCCAGCACATCGTCGATCAACTGGAAAGCCATGCCCAACGCACGCCCGAACCGGGCGGCCGCGCGAACCTTTTCGTCCGGTGCCTGTGCGATCAGGGCGCCGATCTCGCAGGAAGCCTCGAAAAGTTTCGCCGTTTTGGCATAGATGACTTTCATGTAGGCTTCCTCATCCACTGCGATATTGCGCACATGCGTCAATTGCATGACTTCGCCTTCCGCAATCAGATTGGTCGCATCCGCCAGCACTTCGAGAATACGCATGTTGCCGACCGATACCATCATCTGGAAAGCGCGGGTATACAGAAAATCGCCGACAAGTACCGACGCCGCATTGCCGAACGAAATATTGGCGCTGGGAATGCCCCGCCGCAGTTGCGCTTCATCCACCACATCGTCATGCAACAATGTCGCGGTATGAATGAACTCGATGGTCGCAGCCAGTGTACAGTGGCTTTCGCCCTGATACCCCAGTGCACGCGCCATCAGCAACACAAGAACGGGACGTATCCGTTTCCCGCCGGCATTGATGATATATTCCGCAATCGTGCCGACCAGCGCGATATCCGAATGCATCTGCTGACGGATAATCCGGTTGACTGCTTCCAGATCCGGCGATACCGGCGCAAGGAAGGCATAACCTGAATCATTTGTCTTGTATTGGCTCAATATGGCCCCGCTTCGTTTCGTTACTCATCGAATATACCAGTTCAATGGCAACGATTATACGATGCACACGTTTCGGATGCTAATTTCCTGCACCCCGAACACCACAGTCATTCAGACTTTGCACCCGCATCTTTCACGGGCGGCACGACCAGCACCTTGTCCACACGATTGCGGTCCATATCCATCACTTCAAAACGCCATCCGCCGGCCTCGAACCGGTCTGCCGCCACCGGTATCCTGCCCAGCATATACATCACGAAACCGCCCACCGTATGAAACCGGTTGGAATCCTCGCCCGGCAATCCGCCATCTATACCCAGCTCGGACACCAGCCGTTCGATACTGATTTCGCCATCCACCAGCCATGAGCCATCCTCACGACGGACGAGATCGTCCTCTTCATTGACATCAGGAACCGATGAATCGCCCACAATCGCCGCCAGCACATCCGTCATCGTCACAATGCCCTGCATATCGCCATATTCATCCACAACCAGTGCCAGAGAATTGCGGGCATGGCGAAAATTCTCGAGAAGCTGTATCGTTGAAATCGTCTCGGGCACGAACAAGGGCTTGAGCAGGACGGCCTCGATATCGTCCGGCATGACGGGCGTTCCGTTGACGGTCTTGCCCAGCAAATCCCCACGACGCAAAATCCCGAGAACATGCTGAAGACCATCCCGGCAAACAATCAGACGGGTATGATTGGTTGAAGCGATCAGGTTTCTGATTACATCTGGCGTATCATCCAGATCTATAACCGCCAAATCGTGCTTTGGCGTCATGATTTCCACAATCGGCTGCTGGTCCAGACGCAAGACATTGGAAACGATTTCCAGTTCTCCCTTGTGGAAAACGCCGGCTTTCGTTCCCTGCCCCATCAGCGCCCTGATTTCGTTGTCGCTGATCGGAGGGTCGTTGTTTTTCCTGACACCCAGCATGCCCAGAAACCACTCGCTGGACTTGGAAAGCAACCAGACCAGCGGCAAGGCGACAAGCGCCAGCGCGCCCAGCGGGCGCGACATGATCGAGGCCAACCGCTCCGGCGCCAGCAATGCCAGACTTTTCGGAACCAGCTCGCCGATCACGACCGAAAAATACGTCAGACAGACGACTGTCACCGCAAGGGCGATCCCTCTGGCATAAACCTGCAATCCGGGAATCTGGGCCAGCCACCCTGCCAGAGGCGCCGAAATCGCCTTTTCGCCGACGGCACCGCTCAAAATGCCGATAGAAGTAATACCCACCTGGATGGTGGACAGAAAACGTGATGGCGATCGGTACAATTCGAGCGCCCTTTTCGCGCCCGCGCTCCCTTCATCCGAGAGACTTTGCAAACGAACCTTTCGGGATGAAACCAGCGCGATTTCCGACATGGCGAAAACACCATTCAGCACTGTCAGCAAAAACAGCAACAGCAAATCTGTCAGAAACGCACTCATATCATTCGTCCGCCATCGTCAGGAAACCATATGGTAACGGAAAGTGGACGATTCAGAAATCCGGAGTGCAAACATCCGGCAATTACAGATGCATCCCGTCAGGAACGGCACGTCACCGAAGGAAGCTGTGCACGAATGGCGTCAAGCACATCATCCGGTACAGGACGGCTCCGGCGACTCGCTTCATCACGGCAAGCCTGAATCACCAGATGGGAAGCGCCGGCCTGCGCCAGCTGCATCGCCATTTTCCCCGCACGTGCCGCATCGAAGAAATCCGTATCCAGCGTACAACGCAATTCATAAGGAATACCTGCCTGCACGATATGACGCAGGGCATCCCGAGTGCGGCTACCGTCTCCGCCACCGGTAATCGCCGCATATTCATCAAACGGCGCCTTGATATCCAGCCCGACCCAATCCACCAGCGGCAATATCTCGCGCAACCGCTCGGGATAGACGCCGGATGTATGCAAGGCAACCTCGAAACCCCGCTCGCGTACCGCGCTTGCGGCATCCGGCAACTGGCGTTGCAACAAAGGTTCGCCACCGCTGAAGACCACGCCATCGAGAAGACCGCGCCTTGTCTCAAGCCACGCCAACACCTCAGCCCAGGCATATTTCCCGCCGACACCGGCAGGCAACAGATGCCGGTTGTGGCAATAACGGCATCGCCATGGGCAGCCCTGACAAAAAACGACGGCAGCCAGACGGCCGGGGAAATCGATCGTCGTAAACGGCGTGACTCCCCCGACCTGCAAGGTCACATCATTTGTCACGGGCGCAGGCACAAGGCATTTCCGGAATAACGGATTCGACAAAATGAACCCGTTCGTTGTGTTCACTCTGTTTTCCGGGGTTGAATTCCGAAACCGGGCGATGATAGCCCATCACACGAGTCCAGACCTCACAACGCTGTCTCTTTTCCTGAGGCAAACGGGAAGTATCCATAATCATTCCTTTCTGTAAGCGGGTTAGTCGATTCAATGTTTCTGTTTTTCCATTTCCGCCATCAGCTCTTCATCACAGATGGGGCAAAATTCATGTTCACCGGCCAGATAACCATGTTTCGGACAAATAGAGAAAGTCGGTGTCACCGTCAGATACGGCAGCCTGAAATTCGTCAGCGCCGTCCTGACCAGTTTGCGGCAGGCTTCAGGCGATGAAATCTGTTCCTGCATATAAAGATGCAACACCGTTCCCCCGGTATAGCGAATCTGCAAATCATCCTGACAACGCAATGCCTCGAACGGGTCGTCCGTATAACCGACCGGCAATTGCGACGAGTTCGTGTAATACGGATGTTCGGGCGTACCGGCCTGAAGAATATCCGGATAACGCTTTTTGTCCTCGCGTGCGAAACGGTAAGTCGTCCCTTCGGCGGGCGTGGCTTCCAGATTGTAGAGATTGCCGGTTTCTTCCTGATAATTCTTCATCCGCTCGCGCAGATGATCGAGCAAACGCAACGCCATCTGATGGCCGAATTCCGTCGTGATATCGTCGCGGTCATCCGTGAAATTGCGGATCATTTCATTGATACCGTTCACGCCGATCGTCGAGAAATGGTTGCGCAGCCTGCCCAGATAACGCCGCGTGTACGGGAACAGGCCGTCATCCATCAGACGCTGGACAACCTTGCGCTTGATTTCGAGACTGTCCTTGGCCCTGTCGGCAAGATAGTCCAGACGGGCGAACAATCCCTTTTCATCGCCCTTGAACAGATAACCGAGACGGGCGCAGTTGATCGTCACGACACCGATAGACCCTGTTTGCTCCGCCGAGCCGAACAGACCATTGCCGCGTTTGAGCAATTCACGCAAATCCAGTTGCAGACGGCAACACATCGAACGCACCATATTCGGCGCCAGATCGGAATTCAGGAAATTCTGGAAATACGGCAAGCCGTATTTTGCCGTCATGGCAAAAAGCCTTTCGGCATTTTCCGACTCCCACGGGAAATCCGACGTGATGTTATACGTCGGAATCGGGAACGTGAACACCCTGCCCCGCCTGTCACCGGCCGTCATCACTTCGATATAGGCACGGTTGAGCATATCCATTTCTTCCTGCAATTCACCATATGTGAACGGCATTTCCTTTCCGGCGATGACCGGTACCTGCTGGCGCAAATCTTCCGGACAAACCCAGTCGAACGTCAGATTGGTGAAAGGCGTCTGCGTTCCCCAGCGGGATGGCACATTCAGGTTGTAGATGAACTCCTGCATGTGCTGCTTGACCTCGTCGAACGACAAGCCGTCATTGCGGACATAAGGTGCCAGATAGGTATCGAACGAACTGAAGGCTTGTGCGCCTGCCCATTCATTTTGCAAGGTGCCCAGAAAATTGACCATCTGGCCCAGCGCCGTCGAAAAATGTTTCGGCGGATCGGCTTCCGGTTTGCCCGGAACGCCGTTGAATCCTTCGTAAAGCAACTGCCGCAGCGACCAGCCGGCGCAATATCCGCACAGCATATCCAGATCATGGATATGGTAATCGGCATCACGATGCGCCAGACCGATTTCCGGCGGATAGACATGACTCAACCAGTAATTCGCCGTCACCTTGCCCGATACGTTCAGAATCAGGCCGCCCAGCGAATAACCCTGATTGGCATTGGCCTGGACACGCCAGTCCGCACGATCGACATACTCCTCGACGGAAGAAGCGACATCGACCAGCGTCCTTCTGTCCTGCCGCAAGCGATGACGCTGGTCACGATACGTGGCATAGGCGCGGAATGTCCGGGTATGATTGGCATCGACCAGCATCTGTTCGACGACATCCTGAACCTGCTCCACAGTCGGCGCCGAACCGGCAAAGCGGTGCCGCAACACTTTCAGCGTCCGCTGTGTCAAAAGCTGCGCCTCATCCTCGCCGAAGTCGCCGGTCGCGCGACCTGCCTTGGCCAGCGCAACCGTAATCCTTCTGGCATCGAACGGCACTTCGGCGCCATCACGCTTGATGATACGTTGGGGTAATGGAGGCAATACGGAAGGCGCAGGTTGAACTGCCTCCCGATCAACTACGTCTTTCTCTTCCGTTTTCATTCAGTACCTTCTTCATCTGGCGGAACCGAAAGAAAACAAGACGGCCAGCGAACAAACCATCGCAAAACCGGACAAGGTGGAATGACATTCCAGCAAACTGTTTTCCTTCAGGACACCCCGCCCTGTTTTGGGAATAATCTTCAATGGCAGGTCTCCTGGCTTGCGGATCGTTGCGAGACACCTTCCTTCCCGGTCACCCAGTGGTTTGCAGGCGCACACTACCGCATACAGTTGCGGGGGCAGCTCCGGAATCGTCCTTCCGACTTGACCGGATTCCCTTTTCATCCCGTTACAGGAACCATTGTTCGTGCAGTATAGCGTAACTTCAAAAAGGCTGCACGACGCCCCGCATTGTCGGATACCTGACCTGTTTTCATTCTAACCCACCCCTGCGGGCATACATACGATTTGTATCAGAAAAAAGGATTTTTCAAATAAAAAAGGGATAAAATCTATATAAATCAACGCTTTGCAAATTCAACAAAAATGCCGGTTTTTCCTCCGGCATACGCGCGATCCTGATCAGGCGGCATTGCTCCCATAAAAAAACCGGACATCGACCGCTTGCGATATCCGGTTCTTTTCCCGCCGAAAACACGACCCGTCCGGCGACACCGTATCAGGCCAGATCGTCCAGCACCCGCCGCCTGAACTTCACACCAAGTTTGTCGGCAATCGCTTCGCAGGCCTTCACATCCACCCCCGGCAAACCATCGACAGCCGTCACGGTCACATCGGCTCCCGCTTTTTTCGCGCTCGCGACAAATTCCAGTACCGATGCATAGGCTCCCGGAAATTTCGGACGACAATGGCGATTATAGGTCTCCTCATCCTGCGCATTGAGCGACACGGAAATGACCGGGATCAACGCGGCGATTTCCGGTGCGACATCCCGGCCGTTTATCATATTGCCGAGACCATTCGTATTCAGCCGAAGCCTTGCGCCTTTCTCGCGCAAGCGTCTGGCGACTTCCAGCATATCGTCAAGACGGGTCGTCGATTCGCCCATCCCGCAGAAAACGATCTCCCGATAATCCGCCGGATTGCCGGCAGCCTCGACCAGTTCTTCGACAGTCGGATGATGATGCAGGTGCATATCGTATTCCTTGACCGACCATGAACCGTTGAATTTCGGACAGAATGCGCAACGCAACACGCCGCAACGGTTGGTCATATTCAGATAGCGGCTGCCATGCAAGGTATAACCGACCGTATCCTCATAATTTTCCGTACCCGACATACTCATACCCCCGCTTTCATTTCCCCATAAACCAGCTGACGACCAGCATGGCGATACCGACATTGACCGCGATATTCAGTTTGGGCGCGACTTTTCCGTTGGCACGCAAATAATTGACCAGCGCCCATGACAGCCACAATACCAGCTCTCCTGCACCACGGAAAATATCGAGATTCGTCTGCGCCAGATAAATCCGGTATCCGCCCTGAATCGCCAGAAAGAAGCAGAATGCCGCAAGCGCAAGACGAACCCCTCTTTTGTTGACGAACTGCCAGAAAGCATCCATTCGGATCCTCCCTTCATGCTTTGTTTCACGGTACGGCTTCTATTGTACGCCAGCCGTACCGCATTGCCCTTTTTATTCCACCGTCACCGACTTGGCCAGATTGCGAGGCTTGTCCACATCGGTACCGCGAACAAGCGCCGTATGGTATGCCAGCAACTGCAAGGGAATCACATGCAATATCGGCGAAAGCTGACCATAGTTTTCCGGCATTCTGATAACGTGAATCCCTTCCTGCGACAGAATACGCGTGTCCGAATCGGCAAAGACATAAAGCTGCCCGCCCCGCGCCCGGACTTCCTGCATATTCGACTTCAGTTTTTCCAGCAAGTCGTCATTCGGCGCAATCGTCACCACCGGCATCTTGTCTGTCACCAATGCAAGCGGTCCATGCTTGAGTTCGCCTGCCGGATAGGCTTCGGCATGGATATAGGAAATTTCCTTGAGTTTGAGCGCACCTTCCAGCGCGATCGGATAATGGATACCACGCCCCAGAAACAGGGCATCGTTATGACGCGAGAAATCTTCCGCCCAGGCGATAATCTGCGGCTCCAGCGCCAGCACAGCCGAAACAGCGACCGGCAAGTGACGCAACGATTTCATATGTGCCGCTTCCTGCTCCGGCGCAAGCCTGCCGCGAATCTTGGCAATCACCAGCGACAACAGAAACAGCGCCGTCAGCTGCGTGGTAAACGCCTTGGTCGATGCGACACCGATTTCCACACCCGCCCGCGTAATATAGGACAAGGCGCATTCGCGCACCATTGCGCTCGTCGCGACATTGCAAATCGTCAGCGAATGCGCCATGCCCAGATCACGCGCATGGCGCAAGGCCGCCAGCGTATCCGCCGTCTCACCGCTCTGGCTGATGGTGACGACCAGCTTGTTCGGTGACGGAACACTGTCGCGATAACGGTATTCACTGGCGATTTCCACCTCGACCGGAATCCGCGCAATCGACTCCATCCAGTATTTTGCCGTCAGACCGGCATAATAACTGGTTCCACACGCAAGAATGAGAATCGAGTCGGTCTGTTCCAGAATCGGCAGTGCATCTTCACCGAACAAATCAGGCGATATACCATTGATCCCCTGCAAGGTATCCGAAATGGCACGAGGCTGCTCGAAAATCTCCTTTTGCATGAAAT
>CASETG010000097.1 GCA_949290765.1 Oxalobacter formigenes
GCTTTTCCACGCCGGCATCGCGCAGCTGTTTCAACAGCACGTCCGAAGGCATATTCAGTTCGGCAGCAAATTGGGCTACATTGTTAATCGCCATTCCTTCCTCTTTCTTCCAATAGATGCGGCAAATCCGGTAACGGGAGCGTGAAAATCCTATCGGGATTCCATCAATTTCCAGGCACGCGCCTGCAATTCTTTCGCTTCGTCGTCATACTTGGCGTCGATCAGTTTCATTTCCTCGTCTGTCACATCGGCAAATTCATTTTCCAGCAACTGGCGCGCACGATCGGTCGGCAACGCCAGAATCGCGCCGAATTCGTCATAAGCCAGTCCGGCGAAGCGTTCCAGCGTCTTGACGCCGGCCAGACCCAGCTTGCCCGCCACACTCCGGCTCATGCCTTCCAGACCGGACAAGGCTTCTTCCATGCCGGACATGCCTTCTTCCGAAACGATCGCCTCGGTAATCAACGCATCGCGCGCTCTCTGGCGGATTTCGTTGACCGTTTCCTCGTCGAAAGCGTCGATTTCCAGCATTTCGCTGATCGGCACATAGGCGATTTCCTCCAGCGTGGTAAAGCCTTCGTCGATCAGCACATCGGCGACTTCCTGCTCCAGATCGAGTCTTTCCATGAACAGCTTCTGCAATTCGGCCTTTTCCATCGCCGTCTTGTCAGCCGATTCCTCGGCCGTCATGATGTTGATCTTCCAGCCGGTCAATTCCGTCGCCAGACGGACGTTCTGCCCGCTGCGGCCGATGGCGATCGCCAGATTTTCCTCATCGACGATCACATCCATCGCATGCTTGTCCTCATCGACAACAATGGACGTGACGTTGGCGGGAGCCAGCGCACCGATCACGAACTGCGCCGGATCTTCCGACCACAGCACGATATCGACCCGTTCGCCACCCAGTTCGCCTGTCACGGCCTGCACACGCGAACCGCGCATGCCCACACAGGTACCGATGGGGTCGATCCGCTTGTCATGGGCATGCACCGCGATCTTGGCACGGACACCCGGGTCACGCGCCGCCGACTTGATTTCCAGCAATCCCTGCTCGATTTCCGGCACTTCCAGCTCAAAGAGCTTGACGATGAATTCCGGCGCGGTGCGCGACAGGATGACCTGCGGGCCGCGCGGACCACGTTCCACACGCAGGATATAGGCACGGACACGGTCGCCCACACGCAGATTTTCCTTCGGAATCATCTGCTCGCGCGGCAGGCGCGCCTCGACCTTGCCGGATTCGACGATAGCATCGCCCCGCTCCATGCGCTTGATCGTACCGGTCACCAGTGCATCCCCGCGATCGAGGAAGTCCTGGAGAATCTGCTCGCGTTCGGCATCGCGGATACGCTGCAAGACGATTTGCTTGGTATCCTGCGCGAAGCGTCGACCGAGATCGACCGATTCGACATGATCCTCGATATAGTCGCCGACCTCGATATCGGGGAACTGTTCCTTGGCCTCGAAGTACAGCATTTCCTGATCGGGCTGCTGGAGTCCGGCCTCATCGGGCACGACATGCCAACGGCGGAAAGTTTCCACCTCACCGGTCTGCCGGTCGATGGCGACCCGGATATCCACATCTCCCGGATAACGTTTCTTCGTGGCCAGTGCCAACGCATGTTCGAGCGCGCCCAGAACGATTTCCTTGTCCACGTTTTTTTCGCGGGCCAGCGCGTCAACCAATTGCAGAATTTCGAGACTCATGCCTTGCGACTCCTAAAATTCACCTGCGGCACCAAACGTGCCTTGTCTATATCAGCGATCGTAAAATGTAAAACCGAATTGTTTTCCTTGTCGTTTCCCTCGAATTCCAGCGAGAGCTCATCCCCTTCGGGCGGCAACAGAATTCCCTGAAACGTTTTCCGGTTTCCCATACCGGTTACCGGTCTGCGCAACTTCACATGCGCCTCCATCCCCGCGAAACGGACAAAGTCCTGCAACTTTTTCAGCGGACGATCAAGCCCCGGAGACGACACTTCCAGCCTGTCGTAATCGACATCCTCGACCATCAGCACACGGGAAAGCTGATGACTGACCGTTTCGCAGTCGTTCAGCGTAATGCTCTTGTCTCCTGCATCTTCCGACAAGAAATCGATATATACGCGCAAAATGCCGCCGGGCGCCCTTTCCAGCTCGACCAGATCGTACCCGCAGCCATTGACCGTTTTTTCAACCAGTTCCTGCAACAAAACCTTGCTCCCGTTCAATTTCCGTTTCGCCCCCATCCGTTCGTGATGAAAGGCACGCGATTCGCCCTGGCAACCGGGATGTGCAATGAAAAAAAAATGGGCGCAAGCCCATATCCTGATTTCAACCCCTGTGCCATCCAAAAAAATGGACGAAACCGTAACAAGCCACCTATTATATACGCGAAAAGCGCAATCCGCAATGTAAACGGGCAGGAATGCCAATAATATCAACAGGTAATACTTTGGCGGACGCATTTGCCCCTCATGACGGCCACTTTGGAGCAAAACTGTCCGCCTTCGCCCCGAAATTGCCTTATACTTTCGCTTTTTCGGGCCAATCCGGCATACGACCGGCACAAAAGACGGCGTTCTCCCGTCAGAAAACGGCACACCGCGACACCATCATGGCAGAGAAAAAACCCGCTTACAGTGAAGAATCGATACGGGTTCTGAAAGGACTCGAACCGGTCAGGCAGCGTCCGGGCATGTACACCCGTACCGAAAACCCGCTGCACATCGTGACCGAAGTCATCGACAACGCATCAGACGAAGCCATCGGCGGCTACTGCCACGACATTTCCGTCACCGTCAATACCGACGGCAGCATCAGCGTGGAAGACGACGGCCGCGGCATTCCGGTCGGAATCCATCCCGAAGAAAAAGTGCCGACCGTCGAAATCGTTTTCACCCGTCTGCATTCGGGGGGGAAATTCACCAAGGGCGGCGACAATGCCTATGCCTTTTCCGGCGGGTTGCACGGCGTAGGCGTTTCCGTGACCAACGCGCTGTCAAGACGCATCGAAGTCACCGTCTGGCGCGAAAAACAGCAACACAAGATCGCCTTCACCGACGGCGAAGTCTCCGAACCGCTGACATCGCGCCCCCTGACGCGCGGCGAAAAAAAATCTGGCACCAAAGTCACCATCTGGCCGGACGCGCGCTATTTCGACAGCATGGACATTCCGCTGGCGGAACTGAAACACCTGCTCCAATCGAAAGCCATCCTGCTGCCCGGCGTGCAGGTACGTCTCGAAAACAAGGTCACCGGAAAAACCGACACCTGGCAATACCAGGACGGCTTGCGTGGCTACCTGTCCGAAGCGCTCGACATTTCAAGCGGCGAAGAAACCGTCATTCCGCTTTTCGAAGGTGCGCAATACGCAAGCCATGACGAAGGTTTCGCCGAAGGCGAAGGCGCGGCATGGGTCGTCGCATGGACGACCGAAGGCACACCTGTACGCGAATCGTTCGTCAATCTCATTCCGACACCCGCCGGCGGTACACATGAAAGCGGCCTGCGCGACGGCCTGTTCAATGCCGTCAAAAGTTTCGCCGAAATCCACTCCCTCTTGCCAAAGGGTGTGCGCCTGCTGCCGGAAGACGTTTTCACCCGTGCATCTTTCGTTTTATCGGCGCGCGTACTCGATCCGCAATTCCAGGGACAAATCAAGGAACGCCTGAACTCGCGCGATGCCGTGCGTCTCGTCTCCCATTTCGTGCGTCCCGCCTTTGAAAACTGGCTGCACCAGAACGTCGAATACGGTCGCAAGCTCACCGATCTGGTCATCCGGCAGGCCCAGTCCCGCATGCGGCAACAGCAAAAAGTCGAAAAGAAAAAATCCTCGGCCGTCGCCGTCCTGCCGGGCAAGCTCACCGATTGCGAATCGCACGACATCCGCCGCAACGAACTGTTCCTTGTCGAAGGTGACTCCGCAGGCGGCTCGGCGAAAATGGGACGCAACAAGGAATTCCAGGCCATATTGCCCCTGCGCGGCAAAGTCCTCAATTCCTGGGAAACCGAAAAAGACCGCCTGTTCGCCAATCAGGAAATCCACGACATCGCCGTCGCCATCGGTGTCGATCCGCATGGTGCGAACGACGAACCCGATCTGTCCGGACTGCGTTACGGAAAAATCTGCATCCTCTCCGATGCCGACGTGGACGGCTCGCATATCCAGGTTCTGCTGTTGACCCTGTTTTTCCGCCACTTCCCGCGCCTGATCGAAAACGGTCACATCTATGTCGCCCGCCCGCCGCTGTATCGTATCGATGCGCCGGCACGCGGCAAGAAACCTGTCCAGAAACTGTACGCGCTCGATGACGCCGAGCTGAACGGTATTCTGGAAAAACTCCGGAGCGAAGGCGTCAGGGACAATGCGCTCGGCATCTCCCGCTTCAAGGGGCTTGGCGAAATGAATGCCGAACAACTCTGGGAAACGACCCTGAATCCGGACACACGCCGCCTGTTACCCGTCACCTTCGGAGACCTTACCCCGAAAGAATCGGCAAAACGCTTCCAGATGCTCATGGGCAAAGGCGAAGCAGCCGCCCGACGGAGCTGGATGGAAGAACACGGTAACGAAGCCGAAGCCGATATCTAGCCGAACCTTCTTAATGGACACCGCGTCATGAGCTTTCAACCCACACTGTTCGATGACCCACCGGCCGGCGAAGCCCCGCACGAAACCCTGATGCTCGCCAGTTTCGCCGAAAGAGCCTATCTCGATTACGCCATTTCGGTCGTCAAGGGACGTGCCCTGCCTGACGTCTGCGACGGCCAGAAACCCGTCCAGCGCCGCATCCTGTACGCCATGAACGAGCTGAAACTGGCCTCCGACGCAAAACCGCGCAAATCGGCTGCCGTCGTCGGCGACGTACTGGGCAAACTGCACCCGCACGGCGACCAGTCCGTCTATGACGCGCTGGTACGCATGGCGCAAGACTTCGCCATGCGCTATCCGTTAATCGACGGCCACGGCAACTTCGGTTCGCGTGACGGAGACGGCGCGGCCGCCATGCGCTACACCGAAGCGCGCCTGACCCCGATCGCCGCGCTCTTGCTCGACGAAATCGGACAAGGCACCGTCGAATTCCAGGACAACTACGACGGCTCCGCAAAGGAACCGCGCCTGCTTCCGGCACGCCTGCCGTTCACCCTGCTCAACGGCGCATCCGGCATCGCCGTCGGTCTGGCGACCGAAATCCCGTCACACAATCTCGACGAAGTGGCACGTGCCGCCATCGCAATGATCCGCAATCCGAACATTACGCATGACGAACTGATGGCGATCATCCCCGGCCCCGACTTTCCGGGCGGCGGCCAGATCATCACACCGGCATCGGTCATCGCCGACATCTACGCCAGCGGACGCGGCAGCCTGAAAGTGCGCGCGCGCTGGAAAATCGAAGAACTGGCGCGCGGACAATGGCAAGCCGTCGTCACCGAACTGCCACCCGGCACATCCGCACAAAAAGTGCTGGAAGAAATCGAGGAACTCACCAACCCGAAAGTCAAAAGCGGCAAAAAAGCTCTTTCGTCCGAACAAGTCGCCCTGCGCCAGCACATACTGGGCATACTGGACACCGTCCGCGACGAATCCAGCCGCGAAGCGCCGGTACGCATCGTCTTCGAGCCGAAATCACGGCGTATCGCACCTGACGAATTCATGCAAACCCTTCTGGCGCACACCTCACTGGAAGGCAACGCCCCCGTCAATCTCGTCATGATCGGCATCGACGGGCGCCCCAGGCAGAAAAGCCTTGCGGACATCCTCAGGGAATGGATCGAATTCCGGTTCGTGACCGTCCGCCACCGCACAAGCTGGCGACTCGGCCGTGTCGATGAGCGAATCCATATACTGGAAGGTCGGGAAACCGTCCTGCTCCATATCGACGAAGTCATCCGCATCATTCGTGAATCCGACGAACCGAAAACCGCGCTCATCACGACTTTCCACCTGTCAGAAAGGCAGGCCGACGACATTCTGGAAATCCGGCTGCGCCAGCTCGCGCGGCTGGAAAAAATCCGTATCGAACAGGAACTGGCCGAACTGCGCAAGGAAAAAGACACCCTGCAAGACCTTCTGGAACACCCGGCCTCGATGAAACGGCTCATCATCCGCGAAATCGAAGCCGACCGCAAAAAATACGGCGACAAGCGGCGCACCCTGATAGAGGAAGCGCAAAAAGCGACGGTCGAACAGAAAATCACCGATGAACCGGTCACGGTCATCATCTCGCAAAACGGCTGGCTGCGCCAGCGCACGGGACACGGACTGAACCTGTCGGGACTGTCTTTCAAATCCGGCGACAGCCTGCTGCTCTCGCGCGAATGCCGCAGCACCGACCTGCTGCTGGCTTTTTCATCGACAGGACGCGTCTATACCATCCCCGTCCACCAGCTGCCCGGCGGCCGCGGCGACGGCATGCCCCTGACCACCTTTGCGGAAACCGGTACGGACGAAACCATCATCCGGTATTTCATCGGCTCGCCGGACACCGCCGTCCTGATCGCCACGGATTCCGGCTACGGCTTCTCCGCCCGTATCTCCGACATGGCCAGCCGGGTACGCAACGGCAAATCCTTCGTCACTCTGGAAAGCGGGGAAACGTTGCTGCCGCCTGCCACCATTTCGCAAGACGACAAATGGATAGCCGCCCTTTCCGGCAAGGGCAGACTGCTGCTGTTTGAAACCGGCGAATTGCGCACCCTCTCATCCGGCGGGCGCGGTGTCATCCTGATGGGACTCGATACCGGCGAAAAACTCAAGGCCGCCATTGCAATCGGCGAAACCGGCTGCCTCGTCGTCTGTCAGGCCAAAAATGAAAAACGCTACGAAGTCCGCATCACCGGCAACGCCCTCGCCGCCCATACCGGCAAGCGCACCCGCAAAGGCAAAGCCGTCGAATCCCGCTTCACGCCGGTCGCACTCGAAACGCTCCCATAGGTTCCGGCAGGCACGTGCGTGAAGACCGGCGCTTGCGGCGATATCGCAAGCGCATGCAAGACGGTATCAGGCGATTTCCGCAATCAGTTCGATTTCCAGACAGGCGCCTGTCGGAATCTGCGCCACGCCGAAAGCGGAACGGGCATGACGTCCCGCATCGCCGAGCACTTCGACAAGCAACTCGGAAGCGCCATTCGTCACCAGATGATGATCGGTGAAATCATCCGTGGAATTGACCAGCGAAACCATCTTGACGATCCGGCGGACGCGGTTCAGATCGCCGTCGCAGGCATCCTGCAAGGTCGCCAGCAAATCGATCGCCGTCCGGCGTGCGGCCTGCTTGCCTTCCTCGACCGAGATATTGCGGCCGAACTGCGCCACCAGCGGTTTGCCGTCCTTTTTGGCGATATGACCGGAGAGATAAACCAGATTGCCGGATTTGACATACATCACATAAGCCGCCACCGGTTTG
>CASETG010000098.1 GCA_949290765.1 Oxalobacter formigenes
GCGTGTGCCGGATATCGGCGACTTCAGGGATGTGGAAGTCATCGAACTGATGGTCGGTGCGGGAGAGAAAATCGCGCGTGACCAGTCGCTGGTGCTGGTGGAATCGGACAAGGCAAGTATGGAAATTCCGTCGCCGCAGGCAGGTATCGTCCGGGAAATGAAAGTCAAACTGGGCGATCGTATATCGGAAGGTTCGTTATTGCTGTTGCTGGATGTGGAGGATGCCGGAAAGACGACAACCGTTTCCGCAAATATGGCCACGGAAAAAGTTATGTCGATCGAATGCGATACGCTGGTGCTCGGCGCGGGGCCTGGCGGGTACACGGCTGCTTTCCGCGCTGCCGATCTCGGACAGAAAGTCGTGCTGGTCGAACGTTATCCGGTATTGGGTGGGGTATGTCTGAATGTCGGTTGCATTCCGTCGAAAGCATTGTTGCATGCTGCCGGTGTCATTACCGGTGCGCAGGAGATGGCGGCTTGCGGTATCCGTTTCGGCAAGCCGGAAATCGATATCGCGGAGTTGCGGCAATGGAAACAGCGGGTGGTCGCGCAGTTGACAGAAGGACTGTCAGGACTTGCGGCAGCACGGAAAATAACGGTTTTGCATGGTATCGGGACATTTTCGGGCGCGCATGGCATGACGGTATCGGGCTCGCAGGGCAAGTGGCAAGTGAAGTTTTCGAACGCCATCATCGCGGCAGGCTCGTCAGCCGTAAAGCTGCCGGGTTTACCATATGGCCATCCGGCGCTGGTCGATTCGACCGGCGCGTTGCGGCTGGACGATATTCCGCGGCGCATGCTGGTGATCGGCGGCGGCATTATCGGACTGGAAATGGCCTGTGTTTACGATGCACTGGGTTCGCGGGTCACGGTGGTGGAACTTTCCGACGACCTGATTCCATCGGCTGACCCGGATATGGTACGCCCCCTGCTGGAGCGGATAGGCAAACGTTACGATGCGATCCTGACGAACACGCGGGTCGCGAAACTGGAAGCTTCAGGTACTCGGCTCAAGGCGACGTTCCAGGGAAAAAACGCACCGGCGGAGCCGCAGGTTTTCGATCGGGTGCTGGTGGCCGTCGGCCGCATGCCGAACGGCCGGACAATCGGCGCGGAAGCGGCGGGTGTCGAGGTGGATGATCGCGGTTTCATTGCCGTCAACCGGCGGCAGCAAACAAATGTTCCCCATATTTATGCCATCGGGGATATTTGCGGAGAACCCATGCTGGCGCACAAGGCCAGTTATGAAGGGCGGGTGGCCGCCGAAGCGATCGCGGGGCTCAAGACGGAATGCGATGCCATGACAGTGCCTTCTGTAGCCTATACCGACCCGGAAGTGGCATGGATGGGGCTGACCGAACGGGAGGCACGCAGCCGTGGAATCGATTATGAAAAATCCGTATTTCCATGGAGTGCCTCGGGGCGTGCGCTGACAATGGGGCGACAGGACGGGCGAACCAAGCTGTTATGGGACAAGACAACAGGACGTTTGCTGGGTGCGGCTGTGACCGGCGTGCATGCTGGCGAGCTGCTTTCGGAAATGACGCTGGCACTGGAAATGGGAGCCGATCTGGACGATATCGCGCTGACGATTCATCCGCATCCGACGCTGTCGGAAACCGTCATGATGGCAGCGGAAGCGGGGCTTGGAACGATTACGGATCTTTTCATTCCGAAACGAAAAGGGGGATGACGTTCACATCGTGCCGGGAGTGTCGAGCGATGCCAGATCGGTTTCGTCGAGAAAACGCCAGTGGCCGACGGGAAGGGATGCATCGAGCGAAAATCCGCCGATGGCGGCCCGATGCAGGCTCTCCACCCGGTTGCCTGCGGCGGCTATCATCCGTTTGACCTGATGGTATTTGCCTTCCGCAATGATTAGCGTGAGTTGACGGGATGCGTTCGCCTGACACTGAAGCGCGCGGGTGATGGTGTTTTCATCGCGCAGCGTCACACCGTTTGCCAGTCTGGAAATTTGTCCGTCGTCCACAGGATGGACGGTCGTGACATGATAGGTCTTGGGGATGTTTTTGCGTGGTGAAGTGTACCGGTGGATGAAGCGACCATCGTCCGACAACAGCAGCAGTCCGGTGGTATCCTGATCGAGTCTCCCCACGCATTGCAGGCCTCTCCTGATGAAGGGTTGCGGTAACAGGGAAAACACGCTTGGGTGGTGTTGCGGCTGGTGCGAACATTCGTAACCGGCAGGTTTGTGCAATGCCAGATACAATTTGTCCCGGTATGTCCAGTTTTTGTCTTCCAGACAAAAGACCAGACCGTTCGTTTCGAAAGAGGCGTTCGGGTCGGTGCATGGCTCACCATGAATCGAGACCTGGCCGCCCAGTATCAGGGCTCGGCAGTATTTTCGGCTGCCGAATCCCTGGCTTTGCAATATTTTTTCCAGCGTCATGTGCATCGGGACAGTGTACAGGAATTTGCGGTGCCGGACCTGAAAAACGGTGTGGTACTATTCGTCAGGAAAGCATGCAAGAAAAAACCCCGCGTGGAAGCGGGGTTTTTCGGCTTGATCCAATGACCGGGATTACAGGGACTGGATGTTGGACGCCTGTTTGCCTTTGGGGCCCTGGGTGACTTCAAACTGAACCTTCTGACCTTCTTTCAAGGTTTTGAAGCCACTCATATTGATAGCGGAAAAGTGAGCGAATAAATCCTCGCCTCCATCTTCCGGGGTAATAAAGCCGAAGCCTTTGGAATCATTAAACCACTTGACTGTACCAGTTGCCATAAAAAAGAGTCTTTCTATAAATGCATTTACTCACGAAACCATCGGATAAAATCGAATTTGATCCGAACCAGTCCTTTTGTTTTTTTATCGCTGACAAAAGCGGGACCAAGCCCTTATCAACAGAACCATTGTTGGCGTAAAGGTAGGCAAAGTCAAGCGGTTTTCCCAAAAAAGACAGGTTTTTTGAGAGGGGCCAAAATTCGGGATGCAAACAGGCGAGCGGGGGCGTGCGGGCTGCATGAAACGGTAAAAACACGTATCATCGAACCTGCACTTGCGCTTGCGCACAGGAAAAAATTATCGAGTCATTTAAAGTTGAAACAATGATGACACAACAGGGAAACGAGACGCTTCGCGAAAGGGAAGAAACGGTTTTGAAACCGCCGCCGATGTACAAGGTTATCCTGTTGAATGACGATTTCACGCCGATGGATTTCGTGATTTTCATATTGCAGGAATACTTTCACAAGGATACGGAAACGGCGACGCGGATCATGCTCAAGGTACACCACGAAGGAAAAGGTGTGTGTGGCATTTTTCCGCGGGATATCGCCGGTACGAAAGTGAAACAGGTTATCCGGCATGCACGCCAGGAAGGACACCCGTTGCAGTGCACAATGGAGGAAGCATGATTGCGCAGGAATTGGAAGTCAGTTTGCATACCGCTTTTGTCGAGGCGCGGCAGGCACGGTATGAATTCATCACAGTCGAGCATTTGCTGCTGGCATTGCTGGACAATCCGTCCGCATCGGATGTGCTCAGGGCATGCAATGCCAATCTGGACGACCTGAGGAAAATGCTGGGCGATTTCATACGGGACAATACGCCGGTGGTTCCCGGAACGGCTGACGTGGATACCCAGCCGACACTGGGTTTCCAGCGCGTCATCCAGCGTGCCATCATGCATGTGCAATCTTCGTCAAATGGCAAAAAGGAAGTCAACGGCGCCAATGTGCTGGTCGCCATTTTCGGAGAAAAGGATTCGCACGCCGTCTATTTCCTGCACCAGCAGGGGGTGACCCGTCTGGATGTGGTCAATTACATCTCGCATGGCGTGCGCAAGAATACGCCGCAGGAACCGGCGAAACAGACGGAAGGTGCTGAGGAAACGCGTGGCGATGCCGCACAGACCAGGGAGTCGCCACTTGAGCTGTATACCCAGAACCTCAATCTGGAAGCGTCTGCCGGCAGAATCGACCCGCTTATCGGACGTGAGGAAGAAATCGACCGCGTCATTCAGGTCTTGTGCCGCCGAAGGAAGAACAATCCCTTGCTGGTCGGTGAAGCAGGCGTCGGCAAGACCGCGATTGCAGAAGGTCTGGCATGGCGGATCACGCAGAAAACGGTTCCTGACGTGTTGCAGGATGCTGTGGTGTATGCGCTCGATATGGGGGCGCTGCTGGCCGGGACCAAATATCGTGGTGATTTCGAACAGCGTCTGAAAGCGGTATTGAAGCAGCTTGGGGAAAATCCGGGTGCGATTCTTTTCATCGATGAAATCCATACCATCATCGGCGCGGGTTCCGCGTCAGGCGGTACGCTTGATGCTTCCAACCTGCTCAAGCCCGCCTTGTCCGGCGGACAGCTGAAATGTATCGGTGCGACGACTTTTGTCGAATTCCGCAATGTGTTCGAGAAAGACCATGCACTGGCTCGCCGTTTCCAGAAAATCGATATCAACGAGCCGACGGTGGAGCAGACGGTGCAGATTCTGCGCGGTCTGAAATCCCGTTTCGAGGAACATCACAAGGTCAAATACTCCGTGGCGGCGTTGACGACCGCGGCTGAATTGTCTGCACGTTTCATCAACGACAGACGTTTGCCGGACAAGGCGATCGATGTGATCGACGAAGCCGGTGCCGCCCAGCGGATTTTGCCGAAATCGAAACAGAAAAAAACGATCGGCAAGGCCGAAATCGAGGAAATCATCGCACGAATCGCACGTGTTCCCGCACAGTCCGTCAATCAGGACGACCGTACGAAATTGCAGAATCTGGAACGCGACCTGAAAAATGTCGTATTCGGGCAGGATATGGCGATCGAGGCATTGGCGGCCAGCATCAAGATGGCGCGTGCAGGGCTTGGCAAGCAGGACAAGCCGATCGGGGCGTTTCTTTTTTCCGGGCCGACAGGTGTGGGCAAAACCGAAGTGGCGCGCCAGCTTGCCTTTGCGCTGGGTATCGAACTGATCCGTTTCGACATGTCCGAGTACATGGAACGCCATGCCGTGAGCCGCATGATCGGTGCGCCGCCGGGATACGTCGGTTTCGATCAGGGGGGCTTGCTGACCGAGGCCATCACCCGGAAACCGCATGCCGTGCTGCTGCTTGATGAAATCGAAAAGGCGCATCCGGATATTTTCAGTATTCTTCTGCAAGTGATGGATCATGGCACGCTGACCGACAATAACGGCAGGAAAGCGGATTTCCGCAATGTCATTATCATCATGACGACCAATGCCGGAGCGGAAAGTCTCCAGAAAGCGTCGATCGGATTTACCGGAGGTCGTCAGGCTGGCGATGAAATGGCTGATATCAAGCGCCTGTTCACGCCGGAATTCCGTAACCGTCTGGATGCCATCATCAGTTTCCGGCCACTTGACGAAGCTATCATCCTGCGCGTGGTGGACAAGTTCCTGATGCAGCTGGAAGAACAGTTGCATGAAAAGAAAGTCGATGTCGTCTTTACCGAGGCGTTGCGCCGGATGCTGGCGAAAAAAGGTTTCGATCCATTGATGGGCGCGCGTCCTATGTTGCGCTTGATACAGGATTTGATCCGGAAAGCGTTGGCCGATGAGTTGCTGTTCGGGCGACTTGTCGATGGCGGTTCCGTCACGGTCGATCTCGATGAAAAGGGAGAAATCAGTCTAGCATTTCCGGAAACGCCGGCTCCTGCCCGCGACGAACCGGAGAACCGGGTGCTGGAACTGGAATAGGCATCGGCGACAGCCGTCATGCCAGCCAGACCAGATCCAGCAACAGGACGGACAAACCATACAGTGCCAGTGATGCCAGACGTGCCGGAGCACGATTCGGCAGGATGGTTTTCATGCCGAGCCATAAAGAACAGGTACTGGCAAATCCCAGAATGCACCATTCGAATGTACGGTACCAGATACTGTCCAGACCGTATTCCTGCCAGACGGAGAAACCGGTATGGCAAATGCCCGAAAACAGGCTCCAGCCGATCAGCGGGACAAGGCATAGTGCCAGCGGCTTCCATGACCGCAGGTTCGCCAGCCGGCCGGCCAGACGAAGTATTCCGTAAAGAACGGCGCCGAGCAGTGTCCCACCGGCCGCGATCAGAAAAAGGCGGTAGAGTGCCGCCGGGCTCTCGGCCAGCCAGATTGGCAAGACGGTATCGAAAGGCAGGCCGGCCGACAGGATGGTTTCCATGTACAACCGGTGCCAGAAGCTGTCCGGCCATGCCAGCGACAGGGTGCAGATGCCTGCCATACACCAGAGCAGGAAGCACATATCGGCGTTTTCGATGGAATGGCCGTTTGCCGACAGGATTTCCTGTGCCGGATGTCGCGCGGCGAGTCTGACGGCGTTGCGGTAGCCGCTGCAACGGCCGCAGGCATGACAGGCGGAAGCGCTTTGCATCTGGCGGATATTGATGAGCGGCGCGCAGTTGATACGTTTGGGCGTGCCTTCGAATTTTGTCCACTGCTCCTTGTCCACGTGAAAGTGAATGGGAGACTGTTTGGCCAGCATGCCGAAAAGACCACTGACGGGACACAGGTACATGCACCAGATACGTTTGCCGTTTCCGTACAGATAACCGGTCGCCAGAGCAAGTGTTGTCGGGATGCCGAGCAGAACCAGTGTGGCATGGAAATGGTTCTGGAATCCGGCAGCCTGTCCGTACAGTGTGGTAAGTGCCAGCATGGTGCATGGCCAGCCTTTCCAGCGTATCCAGCGCGGGATGGAGCGTTTTTTGCCGTGACGGCTGGCGAATTCGGTCAAGGTGCCGTCCGGGCAGAAAATGCCGCACCAGAAACGTCCGGAGAGCATGACGCTCAGCACGATCACCGGCCAGCCGATTCCCCAGAACATGAGACGTGCGGCACGAGATGTATCGTTCGATGGGGATATGACCGGTACCAGCAGCAACAGGCCGTAGAGCAGTACCATCATCCACTGGATGCATGCGACCAGCGCATGATGACGTTCCAGCGCGTCTCCGAAACGTGCCAAAGGGGATATTTTCTTGTCGGGTGATACCGGTTGGACGGTGCTGTTGTTGTCGGTCACTTTCTGCGCGCAGTATATCGGGGTTCTTGTCCTTGACGGAGTCTCGATGCAATAATGAAAGCCATATTGTGGATATGGCGGAGGCATTTCCGGAAGGAAAACACCGGTTCGCCGTATCCGGATTGATAAACGTTTATTCAGGAAAGTACTATGCCTTCACATGTTATAACCTTGCCGAATGGTATCACGATGCCGACCCTGGGTCAGGGGACATGGTTCATGGGTGAATCGTCCCTGGCCAAAAAGGACGAGGTCGCCGCACTGCAACGCGGAATCGATCTGGGCATGACGCTGATCGATACGGCAGAAATGTATGCTTCGGGTGGTGCCGAAAAAGTGACGGGAGAAGCCATTGCGGGACGGCGCGACAAGGTGTTTCTGGTCAGCAAGGTATTGCCGGGCAATGCCAGCCGCCGTGGGACGATCGCGGCATTCGAACGCAGTCTCAAGCGCATGAATACCGACTATATCGATTTGTATCTGCTGCACTGGCGCGGCGGGTATGGGCTGGATGAAACGTTCGAGGCCATGGAAAGGTTGCTGGCCGATGGCAAGATCAGGGCATACGGCGTATCGAACTTCGATCTGGACGACATGCAGGAAGCGGCACAGTACGATAACGGCAATATTTGCGTCAATCAGGTGCTGTACAACCTGGCGTCGCGCGGAATCGAATGGGACCTGATGCCATGGATGAAGCAACGCAATATTGCCGTCATGGCCTATTCGCCCCTGTACCAGACGCGTCTTTTGAAGAGTCCGGGACTCAAGCGGGTCGCACAGGAATTGTCGATCACACCGGCACAGCTGGCGCTGGCATGGCTGTTGCATCAGGGAACGGTACCGATTCCGAAAACATCCAGCGTCAAGCGTGTCGAGGAAAACCGCAAGGCGTGGGATATCGAGCTCGATGCGCAAGTGCTGGCGGAACTCGACGGCATTTTCCCGCCGCCCGACCACAAAATGCCGCTGGACGTGCTGTAATTACGACAGTCGGGATATATCCTTGCCGTCCGCGGGGCCATCCAGCAGGCCCTGCGCGGCGAATTGCCGGATGATGCGGATCGAATCGACGTCTGTTTCCTTGTAGGCCGAACGGCGGAAGTCGTTGTACATGGCTTCCGGACCTTCGTCGAGCGCATCGTCCTCATAGATGAACCGGACGAAGAACCGTCCCGGAAAAGGTTCGTCGATCGAAATTTCCAGACGGGATTCGATGATTTCTCCCTGTGCAGGTACATGGAAACGCAGTTTCTGCATGGGGACGAGTTCGACCCTGTCGTTGACCTTGAATTTTCCGAAGTCGAGAACGCGTGTGACGACGTTTTCAGATACTTCGGTGAGGCTGCAGGCATCCATATGCGGAATGAACAAGGTCGGTTCACGCACTCTCAAAAGCAGTCCGTACCACAGTTGCTCACGGTTGAGCCTGTCGGCCCTCGGGTCGTCAAAGTTGTTGATTTCGATCAGATGTTCGAATTTCATGTGAAATAGGTATCGGTTGGTGGATGATCGGCGAGAAGCGTTTTCGTCTCTTGTCTGTCGTCTGTTCGCCGAAACTAGTCGAAATATCCGTTTTCGAGCGAAAAACCCTTGATGAATTCGGAAGCGGCAAGCCGTTTTCCACCGGGTTTTTGCAATTCGTGAATGCGGATGGCGCCTTGCCCGCATGCCACGACAATGCCGTTTTCATCTGCCGACAGGATTTTGCCCGCTTTCATGCCGTCAGGACAGTCGGTTGCGGTCGCATTCCATATCTTGACGGGAATGTCACCATATCGTGCCAGACAGCCCGGAAACGGGTTGAAAGCCCGGATTTTGTTTGCAATCGCTGTGCAAGGCTGGCTGAAATCCAGTGCGGCTTCTTCCTTGCGGATTTTGGCGGCGTAAATCGCATCATTGTCCTGTTGTGGCGTAAAGCTGGCGCGTCCCTGTTCGATAGCCTGCAGTGCAGACAGAATCAGTTCGCCACCCATTTCAGCCAGGCGGTCATGCAGGACGGATGCGGTGCAGTCCGGTGTAATCGGAAGCGAGGCGCTGAGCAGAACAGGGCCCGTATCGAGGCCTTCTTCCATTTGCATGATGGAAACACCTGTCTGGCTGTCGCCGGCTTCGATGGCGCGCTGGATCGGTGCGGCGCCGCGCCAGCGCGGAAGGAGCGATGCATGGATGTTCAGGCAGCCGTATCGGGGCAGGGACAGGAAGGCTTTGGGAAGAATGAGACCGTAGGCGACCACGACCATGACATCCGGAGCGATTTGCGCGATGCGTTCATGGACTTTTTTGGCTTCGTCGCCGTGCCGGCCGTCCAGACGCAGTGAGAGTGGCTGTTCGACAGGCAATCCATGTGCCAGGGCAAGTTTTTTGACCGCTGAAGGCTGCAATTTCATGCCGCGTCCTGCAGGACGGTCGGGCTGGGTCAGAACCAGTTCGATCCGGTGACCGGCACGGATGAGCGCATCCAGTGCCACCGCAGCAAATTCCGGCGTGCCGGCGAATACTGTTTTCATCGTTTTTTCCCCTGATGTTGCCCTTTGGTTCCGGATGTGGTTTTCTTTTGCTCGCGTTCTTCCTTGAGCAGTTTTTTCTTGATGCGGTTGCGTTTCATCGGTGAAAGATAATCGACGAATACGCGTCCCTTGAGATGGTCGATTTCATGCTGGATGCAAACGGCGAGCAGTCCGTCGGCATCGGTTTCGAAACTGTTTCCGTCCGTGTCCAGGGCGCGTACCCTGACTTGTGCGGGACGTTCGATTTCATCGTAAATGCCTGGCAGCGAGAGGCAGCCTTCCTCGAACGATTTTTTTTCTTCGCTGGCACCGATGATTTCCGGATTGATGAACACGCGCAGTTCATCCCGTTTTTCCGATACGTCGATGACCACGATTTGCCGGTGGACATTGATTTGGGGCGCTGCCAGACCGACGCCAGGCGCTTCGTACATGGTTTGCGCCATATCCTGAACCAGTGCCTTCAAATCGGCGTCGAACTGGGTGACTGGCCGGGAGGGTTTCAAAAGACGTGGGTCGGGGTAGCGCAGAATCGGTAAACGTGCCATGAGTCTAGTCGGGAACAGCTGTCGGTCAGGAAATCTTGTCAGCAGAAATTTTTCTGTGCAGAATCCGGATGGAATGGTTATTTTGCATATTGCCGTTTCCGTGCAGGATGCGGGCATATGCGCCGAAACCGAAAGTTTAGCATAGCCGTTTTGTATGTGCTGGACATGACGCCGTTTTGTCCGGGGAAGCCTGTTCCCCGGGATGGAAAAGCAAGTGTGAATAAACAGTCAATCTACGATAAAGAAGAGCTGGCGGCATGGATACGCCTGGTCATGACGCCCGGAATCGGCATACGGACTGCGCACAAGCTGTTGACCGCTTATGGTTTGCCGCAACATGTTTTCGGGACATCGTACCGTGAATTGCAGCGTATCGTCTCACCACAGATAGCGGATGCCGTGTATGCGCCGGTTTCGCCGGCGGTCTCGCGGCAAATCGAGCAGACATGGAAGTGGCTGGAAGAACCCGGCAACACGATTCTGACCTTGTCGGACAGTGCCTATCCCGGCACGCTGCTGGAAATACCCGATCCGCCGCTGATGTTGTACGTCAAGGGAAAGAGCGAATTGCTTTCATCGCCATCGGTGGCTATCGTCGGAAGTCGCAATGCCACCACACAGGGATGTATCGATGCAGGCGAGTTTGCAGCATCGCTGAGCGATGCGGGGCTGACGATCGTGTCGGGGCTGGCGCTGGGTATCGATGCGGCGGCCCATCGCGGTGCGCTCAAAGGGAAAGGTTCCACCATTGCTGTTATCGGTACGGGGGCGGATGTGGTGTATCCCGCCAGAAACAGGGAACTGGCGCACCAGATTGCGAAAGACGGGTGTATCGTCAGCGAGTTTCCGCTTGGTACGAAACCGCTGGCATCCAATTTCCCCAGACGCAATCGCGTCATCAGCGGCTTGTCGGCAGGTATCGTCGTGGTCGAGGCTGCGGCACGGTCTGGCTCGTTGATTACGGCGCAGACGGCAATCGAACAGGGGCGCGAGGTATTTGCCGTTCCGGGCTCCATTCATTCGCCGTTGTCGCGCGGTTGCCATAAACTGATACGGCAGGGCGCGAAACTGGTCGAGACATCGCGCGATATTCTGGAAGAACTGAAGTATTACGACATGACGAGTCGCAAAGATATCTGTATGGAGACAGCGGCGGGATCTTCGTTGCAGGATGATATTCTGGCGGAGATGGGATTCGACCCGGTCGATGCGGATACGCTGTGCGAGCGTTGCCAGCTGGATGCAGCGACACTGAACGTCGCGCTGTTCGAGCTGGAAATGGCAGGAAATATCGAATGTCTTCCGGGCGGTTTTTACCGGCGATTGTCCAAGCCCGATACGTGACGTTTATACCGCGAAACCACACCCTGTTCGGAAAGATGCATGTTTATCGGGCATGCTGTGGGGGAAAAAATGAAATTTGGTATTTTTCTTTTCAGGCATTGAATCGTCCGCTTGCAGTGTGCACCCTTCTCACATTATCATTTTCCGCTCTGTTTGCTGATGTTTCCGCACAGGATACGGGACACGGCTGAATTTCGTTATCCATTTACGCGTTTCGTTTGTATGACCAAAACACTCATCATCGCCGAAAAACCGTCTGTCGCGAATGATATTGCGAAGAGCCTCGGCGGATTTACCAAAGAGGGTGACTATTTCGAGTCGGAGCAGTATGTTCTGACTTCGGCAGTCGGGCACCTTCTGGAAATCAAGGCGCCGGAAGAGTATGAGGTCAAGCGCGGCAAGTGGAGTTTTGCCAATTTGCCGGTCATTCCGCCACATTTCGCGCTCGAGCCGATTGCGAAAACCGAGTCGCGTCTCAAGTTGCTGGGCAAACTGATTCGCCGCAAGGACATTTCGACGATCATCAACGCCTGTGACGCGGGACGGGAAGGCGAACTGATTTTCCGGCTGATCGTCCAATATACCAAGGCGAAACAGCCCATCAAACGGTTGTGGCTGCAATCCATGACACCGTCGGCGATACGGGACGGTTTCATGAATTTGCGGGATGACGAGGAAATGCTGCCTCTGGCCAGAGCGGCGAGAAGCCGCTCAGAAGCGGACTGGCTGATCGGAATCAACGGCACGAGAGCCATGACGGCCTTCAATTCAAAGGAAGGCGGCTTTTTCCTGACGACCGTGGGACGTGTCCAGACGCCGACCCTGTCCATCGTTGTGCAGCGCGAGGAAAAAATCAAGAATTTCGTTGCACGGGACTATTGGGAAGTGCATGCCGCATTCTCTTGTGCACAAGGGGTGTATGAAGGGCGGTGGACCGACCGGCATTTCAGGAAGGACGAAAACGATCCCGAAAAGAGAGCGGAACGCTTGTGGAGCCGTGCCGATGCCGATGTCATCGTTTCGGCATGCGTCGGTCAGGAAGGAACGGTGACCGAAGAATCGAAACCGACGACATCCATGTCGCCGGCCTTGTTCGATTTGACCAGTCTGCAGCGGGAAGCCAATGCACGTTTCGGATTTTCGGCCAAGAATACGCTGGCGCTGGCTCAGGCCTTGTACGAAAGGCACAAGGTGCTGACATACCCGCGAACGGATTCGCGCCATTTGCCGGAAGATTATCTGCAAACCAGCATGCAAACGCTGGAAAGTCTGTCCGGTCGCGCCGACTATCAGCCTTATGCGTCGCAGATTCTGGAGAAACGCTGGGTCAAGCCGAACAAGCGGATTTTCGACAATACCAAAATATCGGATCACTTCGCCATTATCCCGACGACGCAGTTGCCAAAGAGTCTTTCGGAACCGGAACAGAAATTGTACGATCTGGTCGCACGCCGGTTCATGGCCGTGTTTTTCCCTGCAGCCGAGTTTCTGGTCACGACACGGTTTACCGAAGTGGCGGGACATTGTTTCAGGAGCGAGGGGCGTATCATGACCCGACCGGGCTGGCTCGCCGTTTACGGCAAGGAAGCGCCGGTATCGGGACGACAGGGTGAGAACGATCGTCTGCTGGTTCCGGTCGCCCCGGGCGAAACAGTGATGACCGACAAGGTCACTGTCGATGAACTGGCCACGAAGCCGCCGGCACGCTATACCGAAGCGACCTTGCTTTCCGCCATGGAAGGGGCAGGAAAGCTGGTGGATGACGAATTGCGTGAAGCCATGAAAGGCAAGGGGTTGGGAACACCGGCTACACGTGCCGCCATTATCGAAGGATTGCTGGGTGAAAAATATCTTTTGCGTGAAGGTCGGGAACTGATTCCGACACCCAAGGCTTTCCAGTTGATGACCTTGCTCAAGGGACTGGGTGTCAAGGAACTGACGTTGCCGGAATTGACAGGCGAATGGGAGTTCAAGCTCGCGCAGATGGAGCAGGGGCAGATCAGCCGTGAAGAATTCATGGAGCAGATCGCCCAAATGACGCAGGTTATCGTCAAACGCGCCAAGGAATACGATGAGGATACCATTCCGGGCGATTATGCGACCTTGCAAACGCCCTGTCCGAAGTGTGGCGGCGAGATCCGTGAAAATTACCGCCGGTTCGCCTGCACACAGTGCGATTTTTCCATCAGCAAGACACCTGGAAGCCGGCAGTTTTCCATACCGGAAGTCGAGGAACTGATCAAAAACGGACAAATCGGCCCCTTGCAGGGATTCCGCTCGAAAATGGGACGTCCGTTTGCCGCTATCCTGAAAATCGTTCCGGATACGGAAAAAGACAATTTCAAACTGGAATTCGACTTCGGGCAGCCCAAAGAGGAAGACGATGCGGAAGTTCCCGATTTTTCGGACAAGACGCCATTGGGGCAATGTCCGAAATGTCAGGGGAATGTTTATGAATCCGGTTTGTCCTATGTATGCGAACATACCGTCGCCAAACCGAAAACCTGTGACTTCAGGAGCGGGCGCATTATTCTCCAGCAGGAAATCTTGCCAGAGCAGATGACGAAACTGCTGAAAGAAGGACAGACCGACTTGCTGGCCGGTTTCGTGTCCCAGCGGACGCACCGGCCGTTCAAGGCATATCTTGCATTGGGCAAAGACGGCAAGGTCAGCTTCAAGTTCGATGAAACGGCAGGCAAGGCGTCGTCAGCACGGAGAAAAGCGACCTCTTCCGCCAGCGCGAAAAAAACGGAAACCGCCAAAGCCGCAATGACACGCAAAACGACGGCGGGCAGGAAAAAAACCGTCAGGAAAGAAACGTCGGACGGCGAAGCATGACCGTGCGTTGTGCAAAACGGAAAAAGGAGGCGAAAGCCTCCTTTTTTTACAGGGCGGTCGCAGCCGTATCAGCGGTGTCCGAGTACCGGATGGGGCTGGTACGGTTTTTCCAGTTCGGCGATGTCTTCGTCAGAAAGTTTGACGGAGATCGCAGAGAGGGCTTCATCGAGCTGGTACAGCTTGGATGCGCCGATAATCGGAGCGGTCACGCCCTTGTGCAGCAACCATGAATAGGCCACTTGCGCGTTGGAAAGACCGAGCCGTTTGGCGACACGCGAGAGCGCATTGACGACATCGAAGTCCGCGTCGGAGTAGAAGACACGCAATGCCATTTCGTCGGTTTTGGCGCGGGATGTGGCTGAATTGTTTTTCGACGTGTCGCGGTCGTCCGGTTTACGGTTGCCCGCCAGAAAACCGCGAGCCAGCGGACTCCATGGAATCAGGCCGACGCCCTGATCCTTGCAGAGCGGGATCATTTCGCGTTCTTCTTCGCGGTAGGCCAGATTGTAATGATTCTGCATGGAGATGAAGCGAGACCACTTATGTTCGCGGGCGATCTGTTGCGCCTTGGCGAATTGCCATGCCCACATGCTGGATGCGCCGATATAGCGTACCTTGCCGGAACGGACGAGATCGTTTAATGCCTCCATCGTTTCCTCGATCGGTGTCGAAGGATCCCAGCGGTGTATCTGGTAGAGATCGATATAGTCGGTTCCCAGCCGTTTCAGCGATGCATCCACTGCGGCGAAGATATGTTTTCTGGACAATCCGCTGGTGTTCGGCGGAATGGCCGAAGCATTGGCGGACGCGGCGTCTGCAGTGATATCGTCCGAGACATGGAAATAGACCTTGGTGGCGATGATGATTTCATCGCGTCTGGCATATTCTTTGAGCAGCTTGCCAGTCAGGACTTCCGACAGGCCGTTGGAATACAGATTGGCCGTATCGAAGAAGTTGATGCCTGCATCGATGGCGCGCCGGATGAACGGGCGCGAAGCAGCGCGGTCCAGAACCCATGGACGCCATTTGGGAGAGCCGTAAGTCATCATTCCCAGACAGATCCGGGATACTTTCAATCCGCTTGTTCCAAGATTGACGTATTCCATCAGTAGATCCTTTCGTTAATGGTGTTTTTTTGATGCCTTGACCGGTTCGACGCCCAGCTGTTTCAGCTTGCGGTAAAGGTGGGTTCGTTCCAGTCCCGTTTTTTCGGCGACACGGGTCATGCTGCCGCCTTCCTGTGCAAGATGATGCTCGAAATAGAGACGCTCGAACATGTCGCGTGCCTCGCGTAATGGCAGGTCGAATGAAAGCAAGGATGTGTCGATGACATTTGCCGGAACGACGGTATTGACCTGCTGTGTCTGTGCAGGCATGTTGACGGTGACGGGCGTGATGGTTCTGGTGTCTCCCATAACCGTATTGTGCTGTGCCATCGTGACGGGAGCCGGTCTGCTTCTTTCCTGATTGCGTGCCAGACCCTGCTGGACGGCCTGAAGCAGTTTCTGGAGTGCAATCGGTTTTTCGAGAAAGTTCATGGCGCCGATACGGGTGGCTTCGACCGCGGTATCGATGGTGGCGTGTCCGGACATCATGATGACCGGCATGGTCAGATAACCGTCACGTTGCCATTCCTTGAGCAGCGTGACGCCGTCGGTATCAGGCATCCAGATGTCCAGCAAGACCAGATCGGGTGTTTCTGCGGCACGAGCCTCACGTGCCTGCTGTGCGTTCTCAGCGGTTTGTACGACGTGCCCCTCGTCGGACAGAATTTCCGACAACAGTTCACGTATTCCCATTTCATCGTCGACGACCAGAATATTTGCCATATTTTAAATCTTGAATATTGTTGTTCCGCTTCCGCTCCGGATACTAGGCTTGCCTGCTGTCAGGCGATGCCAGTTGCAGGAACAGAATCGAAACTTTTGCTCCAGTTGTATCGGTTCGATTTTGCACGTCAATACGACCACCGTGTTCCTCAACAATTTTCTTGACAACAGCCATACCCAGGCCGGTGCCGCGTTCTTTTGTCGTGATGTAAGGTTCGAAGATGCGTGCCAGTATTTTTTGTGCGAACCCGGGTCCATTATCCATTACAGAAAGTCGGACTGCAATGCAGATTTTGCCCGAAGCATTCTGGTAGTGCACTTTTTCGGTGATTAATTCGATGCTAGGCGTATAGCGTTCACGATTCTGCACTTCATTGACGGCATCCTGTGCATTCTGGAGCAAGTTGTGAATGACCTGTCGTAACTGGGTCTCGTCACCCATGATGTCGGGCAGATTGGCATCCAGACGGGTGTGGACGATTTCATGGGAGTCGTCTCCGGCATAAAGATGCACGATATCTTCGGCAAGTGCATTGAGGTTCAGCGGTTTCAGGAATGCCGGCGGTGTCCTCGCGAAATTCCGGAAATCGTTGACCATCTGTTTCATGGATGTGACCTGATTGACGATCGTGTCGGTACTTTTTTTCAGAATCGCTGCATCCTGTTCGGACAGTCTGTCATGCAGTTTCATTTGCAGGCGTTCGGCCGAGAGCTGGATGGGCGTCAGCGGATTCTTGATTTCATGCGCAAGCCTGCGTGCGACTTCGCCCCATGCGATGGAGCGTTGTGCGGAAATGACTTCCGTAATGTCGTCGAAAACGACGATATAACGGTTTTCATGGTTGACCAGATGGGATGAGCCACGTGCCAGCAGGGTGATATCCGATTCGTTCGGCTTTTCAGGGTCATGCGCGATTTCGATTTGCTGTTGCCAGTGGAAGTCTGTGGCATGGTCATTGGCCGCCGCCTGTGCGGAAAATTCGGAGAAAGCTTTTGTGATGGTGCCCGAAAAGTCGGCCAGTCCGCTGATTTCGGACAACTTCCTGCCGATAAGCGGTGTCAGATCGTGTCGCAGAATCCGCGCGACCGGCGCATTGCATCCGACCAGCCGGAATTCGTGGTCAAGCACGATGACACCGGCGGACATATTGGCCAGCACCGATTCGAGATAAACTTTGGCCGCTTCCAGCTCGGCACGACTTTTTTCGGCTTGTGCCCGTGCTTCGGCGAGCTGGTGGGTCATGGCATTGAAAGACTGGGTCAGCGTTCCGAGCTCATCATTGCTGGAGACGATGGGGCGCGGCGAGAGATTGCCTTCTGAAACCGCTTTCGTTCCTTGCGCCAGCAGCAACAGGGGGCGAGCCAGATTGGATGCGATCTGGAATGCGCTGGCAATCGCGCCGAAGATGGCCAGAAGCAGCGTCAGCGACAGCGTGACGATATAAATCTTGCGCAATCCTGAGCGTGACAGGGAGCGAATCTGGTATTCGCTGTATGCCGCGCGAAGCGCTTCGGCATTGTTTGCCAGATTGGCAGGCATTTTTTGGAGCAGCTGTAGGTAATACGGCTCGTTTTGCAGCGAAATCGACAGGCTGTGTACCGGTATCGGAACGATGACACGGATAGTCAAATCGGCTTCCTGCAAGTCGGCCGTGGACGGGTCGTCGATTTCTCCCTCGATGGCGGAATAATGCGAGGTCATGTGCAGCTGGCGCAGGATTGCAGGAGAGGGAAGGTTCGGGACAAGCGTGGTGTCGACTGAGCCGGAAGTGGCGATCAGGTGCCCCTTGCTGTTGACGATGGCCGCCTCGACACCGTCCTTGTCGTTCCGGAGACGTGTCAGCAAAATCGTCTGTTCGGACAGTGATTGGCCAGCCAGTTCATTGGCGAGCCGGTTCGCCTGGATGGTCAGGTTTTCGCGCGACGTATCGAGAATGGATTGCGCCAGCTTGACGCCAGAATCCAGCGCGGATTCGACGCGGACATCGAACCAGGATTCGATGGATCGTGATACGAACTGGACGGAGACGACGTAGATGATGGCACCCGGCAATATACCCATCAACGCGAAAAGGAGCACCAGACGGGTCATCAGTTTCGAGCCGAACTTGCCTCGCCTGTAACGGTTGTACAGCCGGATCAGCATCCATACGACCAGTACCAGCAGTGCGGCGGCGACCAGAATGTTCACGCCGACAAGCCAGGAATAGTTACGCTCGAAGAATTCGGAGTTTTCAGAGGCGGACGCGAGCAGGAAAAGCAGAATGCTCATCACGGCGCCGCCGACGATCCACAGATAACGTAAAACGCGGTTCACTTTTGTTTCGGTTATGGGATATAGGAAAACCGTTTCCAGTCAGAAACAAGACGCCAGTCATGGTTGTTCAGGGCGTTTATCTGGAATGGTTTGGGCAGTTGCGAGATGTCCAGCATGACTCGGACAGCGACCTGATATTCTTCACCGGGTGAGAGGTCGGACTGATTTGCGATGGGCCAGCTCGGCGGATAACGGATGGCCGAGAGCGCCTCTTCCAGCGTACTGTAATTGCGCTGGATGGTTCCCGGGATCGAAATGCTGTACTGGCGAGTCAGGACGTTGTAGGCGATGCGGGTCGTTCTGGATTTCGAGACCGGAACCTCGTTGAACCAGAATGCGCGCGGCCTGACGACTTCGATTTCCGTCTTGAAATATAGCGGGATGCCATGCGAGAGCATTTCTTCCAGACTGTGATTGAAGTCCAGCGAATAGCTCGTCATCAGCCGGTAGGTATTGTCGGTATATTCGATGCGTGCCGTCTTGATCTGGATGTCATCGGCGGCGAAAGCCACGGATGTCCCTGCCGTCATGACGATGAAGGCGATGAAAAGCAGGAATTTTGAGAGTCGGCGGATCACGGGCGGATATGGATAATAAAATGCGCTTTCAATATGATAACCCGTTATGTTTGCTGAACAAAGCATAAAAAAGACCGTCGTGGTCTTCTCGTTCTCCCGAGACCGGCAGGAGTTGGCCGGGGGCCGGGAGCCGGATGGCATCCGGCAGTGAGGCCAGCGCGTCGGCCTGTTGTCCGGATTCTTCCGGCCAGATGGAACAAGTGACCAGCAACAGTTTTCCGCCCGGTTTCAGCATGGGCCACAGATTTTCCAGAATCCTGCGTGAAAGCGTTGCCAGTTCGCGCGCATCATGCGGTCTTCTCAGCCAGCGGATATCGGGATGTCGCCGGATAATACCGGATGCGGTGCATGGAACATCGGCCAGAATGCAATCGAAAGGCGTTTTGTCCCACCAGTCGGAACGGGTGGCATCGCCCTGACGGGTTTTCGCCGTCAGGCCCAGACGCGCCAGATTTTCGTCGATCATGCGCAAGCGGTGCCGGTCGCAGTCGAGCGCCAGCAGGTCAATATCGGCGAGTTCCAGCATATGTCCGGATTTCCCGCCCGGGGCAGCACAGGCGTCCAGCACTTTCATGCCGTCCTTGAGTTCCAGCAAGGGGGCGGCCAGTTGGGCGGCGGCATCCTGTACCGAAACCAGCCCGTCCATGAAGCCTGGGATTTGCTGTACCGGAACCGGGTCGAGTAGCTTCACGGCATAGGGGCCGATGGCGGCAGTCCTGAAGCCGGCCGATTCGGCCAGCCCGCAATAAGCGGCGACAGTGGTCTTGCGCGCGTTGACGCGAAGAGTCAAGGGCGGGGGCGTATTGCCGACGGAAAGAATGGATGTCCATCGGTTCGGGTAGATTTTTTCGATCCTGTCTATCCACCAGTCGGGATAATTCCAGTACGCGCTCCGGTTTTGCGCGGCTTTCGCAAGCAGGGAATCCTTTTCGCGCAGGAAGCGCCTGAGAACGGCATTGACCAGTCCTTTCGCTCTGGACAATGTCGGTTCTGCGCTGGCGGCATGGACGGCCTGATCGACAATCGTATAGGGTTCGTAACGCGCCGCATCCTCGTCCGGCAACAACAGGGCGAGTGCACAATGCAGCAAACCGTGCAGCAGCGGTGGCTTCGGCGGTTTGTTCGTCAGGGCGGCGCAAAGAAAAGTCGTTGTGCCACGCTTGCGCAATACATGATAGGAAATATCCTGAACCGCGCCTCGGGCCGCCGTGTCGATGGCGATGGCATCGAGCACTTGCGAAAGGGCATTGGGCAAGGATTGTCCGCGAGCGACACGGCAAAAAACATCGGCGGCAAGCAGCAGGCGGAATGCCAGCGAATCGGGCGCCAGAGCGGTTTTGCTGATACGTAAATGTTTCTGTTCGGTCACGCTGGCTCCTGCCGCCGATGGATTCGGCACTATTGCAAGGTGTTGTCCTGGCCGTCCTGAACCTGCTCTGCGGCACGAATGACGGCACGCGCCTTGTTTTCCGTTTCCTGCAATTCGGACTCAGGCGAGGAATCAGCCACGATACCGGCACCGGCACCTACATACAGCATCCCCTTGTAAATGACGCCGGTTCTGATGGCGATGGCCAGATCCATTTCGCCGCCGAAGGAAAGATACCCGCAGGCGCCGCCGTAAATGCCACGTTTGACCGGCTCCATTTCGTCGATGATTTCCATGGCGCGGACTTTCGGCGCACCGGAAAGCGTTCCGGCAGGGAAGGTGGCTTTCAGAACGTCAAGGTTGGACAATCCGGGTTTGAGCAATCCCTCGACATTGGAAACGATATGCTGGACATGAGAATATTTTTCGATCGCCATTTTTTCCGTGACATGGACACTGCCGATCTGGGCGATACGTCCGATATCGTTGCGTGCCAGATCGATCAGCATGACATGCTCGGCGATTTCCTTGGTGTCTGCAAGCAGTTCGGAGGCCAGCTGACGGTCTTTTTCCGGTGTGGCGCCCCGCGGGCGTGTACCGGCCAGCGGTCTGACGACGACCTTGCGTCCCTCTGGCGTATTTTCCTGACGGACGAGAATTTCCGGTGAAGAGCCGATGATGTGCAAATCGTCGAAATGGTAATAGTAGAGGTATGGTGACGGATTGAGCGCACGCAGGGAGCGGTAAAGCGACAGTGGCGAATCCGTATAAGGTTTTTTCAGACGTTGGCTCAGCACGACCTGCATGCAATCGCCGTTGGCGATGTATTCCTTCGTTTTGCGTACGGCGTCGAGAAAATCCTCTTTTTTGAAATCGCGGATAACCTCGGTTCTGGCGCTGCCGTTCATGGCCGGTGCGATGGCCGGCGCATCGAGCATCGCGCGCAGCTCGCGCAGACGCTGCCGCGCCTGCGAATAGGCTTCCGGACGGGTCGGGTCGGCATAGACGATGAGATACAGTTTGCCGGACAGATTGTCGATGACGGCCAGCTCTTCCGACAGGATAAGCTGGATATCGGGGAAACCCAGATCGTCGGCAGGTGCGGAATCACGCAGTTTCGGCTCGATATAACGGATTGTGTCGTAGCCGAAATAGCCGGCCAGTCCGCCACAGAAACGCGGCATTCCCGGTCTGACGGCGACCTTGAAACGGGCGAGATACGATGCGATGAAATCGAGCGGGTTGCCGTCATGCGTTTCGACAATCAGACCGTCGCGGACGATTTCGGTTTTCATGCCATGTACCCGAAGGACGGTCGATGCGGGCAGACCGATGAAAGAATAGCGCCCGAAACGCTCGCCGCCGACGACGGATTCCAGCAAGAACGAGTTTTTGCCGTCGTGGTTGGTTCGGGTGAGTTTCAGATAAAGCGACAGGGGCGTATCCAGGTCGGCAATGGCTTCGACAATCAGCGGAATACGGTTGTAACCCTGGTTTGCCAGGGCCTTGAATTCAAGTTCAGTCATGTGTTTCTCCGGTTCGCAAAGGCGAAATGTTCAAAAAACAGGCCGCTCCGTACAAAGCGGTACGGTCGCAAACGGTTCAGTCAGATAACGTTTGCCAGCGTCGCCACAATCCCCCGGAAATCAGTCGGGATTGGGACTAAACCGGTTTTTTGACGAGAAACATGATAGATAAAAATTTCAGGAAACAAGATTGGCGGCTTCCAGCAGACTGGAAACCGTCGCATCCGGGTTCATTTCTTCCACGGGCCTGCCGTAATTATAACCATATGGCACCATGAATAGGCAACAGCCTGCCGCGCGTGCAGCCTGCGCATCGTTGACCGAGTCACCGATAGCAACCGCCTGCCCGGGGCGACATCCGAATTTTTTGCATGCCATTTGCATCGGGAAGGGGGACGGTTTCTTGACCAGAAAGGTATCCGAACAATAAATCAGCTGGAAATAGGGATAAAGGCCGTTTTTTGCCAACAGGGGTTCGGTGAAGATGGATGGCTTGTTCGTGACACAGGCGACATGCAGATTTTTTTCTTTCATGCGTTGCAAACCTTCCACAACCCCGTGAAAAACCGTGCTGTGTTCGCCGTTGACGATGCGGTAATGTTTGTAAAACAACGTCATGGCGATGTCCATGGTTTTTTCCGCATCGACGGGGTCGAGGTGAACGGACAGGGTGCTGCGGACCAGATTCTGGGTGCCCTTGCCGACGAACATCCGGATGGACGGGACATCGACCGGCGGAAGATTCAGGTCGCCGAGCATGCCGTTGAGCGCGATATCCAGATCCGGAACGGAATCGATCATGGTGCCATCCAGGTCGAGAATGACGAGCCGGATATCATGTAACGGAAATTTTTCAGTCGGTTTTTGCATGGCGTTCATTCGGTTTTCCGGGGGGTGACGGTATCCAGGCGTTCTCTCATCTGGCGGATGACGGCATGGTAGTCCGGCGCATTGAAAATGGCGGAGCCTGACACGAAGGTATCCGCACCGGCACGTGCGACTTCGGCGATGTTGTCGACCTTGATGCCGCCGTCGACTTCCAGCATGATGGATTTGCCGGAGGCATCGATCATGGCGCGTGCAGCCTCGATTTTTTTCAGCGCGTGCGGGATGAAAGACTGGCCGCCGAACCCGGGGTTGACGGACATGATGAGAATCAGATCAAGTTTGTCCATGACATGCTGCAGGTAATCCAGCGGCGTGGCCGGATTGAGTACAAGACCGGCCTTGCAGCCGTTGTCGCGAATCAGTTGCAGGGTTCGATCGATATGTTCAGAGGCTTCCGGATGGAATGAAATGATATCGGCGCCTGCTTTTGCGAAATCGGGAATGATACGGTCGACCGGTTTGACCATCAGGTGAACGTCGATAGGCACATCGACCAGCGGGCGGATCGCAGAACAGACCATGGGGCCGATCGTCAGGTTCGGAACGTAATGGTTGTCCATGACATCGAAATGAATCATGTCGGCGCCTGCGGCAACGACCTGGCGAACTTCGTTACCCAACTGTGCGAAGTCGGCGGAAAGGATGCTGGGAGCGATACGGTAGGTAGTCATGAGAAAAAACAGATTGATCGGATACAAATCATTATTTTATACCGGCTGACCTCAAAAGAAATTTGGCGTGTCGCAAATCGGCGATTTTGTTAAATCGGATAATGGATTTTATTTGCTGAGCGAAGGGAGCTGCCATGAGTGACCGGATACTGGATGTTTCGGTGACGACCCGATATATAGACGATCAATCCGCTCCGGAGCGGGGCAGCTATGTTTTTACCTATTCCGTCACGATACGGAATACAGGACAGGTCGGCGCGCAGTTGATAGCGCGTCACTGGATTATTACGGATGCCAACAACCATATCGAGGAAGTCCGCGGGCTGGGTGTCGTCGGCAGGCAGCCACTGCTCAAACCCGGTGAGGAATTCGAATATACGAGTGGTACGGCGCTTGCGACGCCACAGGGCTCCATGCAGGGGGAGTTTCTCTGCGTGACGGAAAAGGGCGAGCAATTTCAGGTCAAAATTCCGGAATTCGTGTTGTCGTTGCCAAGGACATTGCATTAGGCGCCCTGATGTCGCGCCGTTGCGGGATGTTTGCCTGAAATGGCTTGTGATAGTATGAAACTTTCGGCGGAAAACCGTCGCGTTCACGGCAAGCAATGCAGGTGCAGCTCATGTTTCAAAATCGTTTTGTTTCCTATTTTTTCCTTGTCTGTCTCACGATCTGGCTGGCAGCCTGTACGACGACCCCGCCGGAAAAAGAAGAGCCGCAGCAGGAGCGAGTGCTGACTCAGGAACGGATACCCGTTTCGTTTGCCGACTTGCCGGGATGGGAAAACGACGACATGGTCGCGCTCTGGCCGGCTTTCAGAAATTCCTGTCGCGCATTGGGCAGGAAAGCGCAATGGCAGGATGTCTGCAACGAGTCGGTTTATGTCGATGGAGAAAATCCGGTCGCGATCCGGTCTTTTTTCGAATCGAATTTCATACCTTACCGGATTATCGGTGAAAACGGCGAAGATACGGGGATGGCGACAGGGTACTATGAGCCGCTTCTGACCGGCAGCCGTCAACGGAAAGGCAAATTCAGGACCGCGTTGTACCGGCAGCCGAAAGATTTGCTGGTCATCGATCTGGCGGATGTCTATCCGAAACTCAAGGGCATGCGCTTGCGCGGGAAACTGGATGGAAATCGTGTCGTTCCTTATGACACGCGTGAGGAAATCGAGCGTTCCGGCAAACTGGCCGGCAACGAAATCGTCTGGGTCGATGATGTGCTGGACGCTTTTTTTCTGGAAATCCAGGGATCCGGCAGGGTCTATCTTCCTGAATCGGGAGAAACGATCCGTCTGGCATATGCCAACCAGAACGGGCAGCCTTACCGCTCCATCGGCCGTTATCTGCTGGACAAGGGCGAACTGAAACCCGGTCAGGCGTCGGCGCAGCAAATCAGGCAATGGATACGCAAAAATCCGGAGCGGCTCAGGGAAGTGCTTGATTCCAATCCGAGCTATGTCTTTTTCCGTGAAGAAAAAATAGCCGACCCGTCAGAAGGCCCGAAAGGCGCGCTCGGCGTTCCGTTGACACCGGAACGTTCTGTCGCCGTTGACCCGAAACACATCCCTCTCGGGGCGCCTGTTTATGTGGATACCACACGACCGTACAGCTCCGAGCCGATGCGACAGCTGATGGTCGCACAGGATACGGGCGGCGCGATCAGGGGGCCGGTACGAGTCGACTATTTCTGGGGATTCGGCGCGCAGGCGGGTGAACAGGCCGGAAAAATGAAACAGAAACTCAAGCTCTGGCTGCTTCTGCCGAAACAGCCGGAGTATTGAGCGTGTATCCTGGCAGAACGTATCCTAGCGGTAAACCAGAACCGGAACTTCGGCGGTAGTCAGGACTTTCTGGGTTTCGCTGCCGATAAACAGCTTGTTCAAGCCCTTGCGCCCGTTGGACGCCATGAAAATGCAGTCGCACTGGTACTGGTTGGCTGCACGGACGATTTCTTCGTGAGGCCTGGTGGACTGTGCGACAACGGTTTCGCAAGGAACGCCTGCGGCTTTGGCCAGTTCTGCGATGCGGTTGACTCGCGACTTGGCGGAAAGCTGCTCGCGTGCCATATAATCGGATTCGCCGGATTTGGTCAGGGATTCGATCTGGTTGAAGGACAGAGGCTCTGCAACAGAAAAACCGATGAGCTCACAGCCGGGATGGGTCTTCGCAAATTCAATGGCGGCCGAAATCGCTTTTTCGGACAGAACGCTGCCGTCAGTGGGAACGAGAATCTTTCTGTACATGTTGCCTCCGTGTCTGTTGATGCAAGAGAAGGTTGCCACTAATGGCAGAGCCAGTCCATGACGTGAGTCAAGATGATATGTCCGGATAGCCTTTTCAATATTCCTTGCAAACAATGGGAAATAGCCCCTTACATGAAAGGAAATGCAAATGAAAGAAATCGGTAATGTACTGGACAGGATTCATGAACATATGGACAAAACGGACCGGATAGAGCCGCAATACCGCCAGGCGTTTCATGAGTTGGATAAAAACATCCGGGCGATGAAACGGGTGCAGGATGACAATGCCGCAACGCAGCTTGCGTCGCTGGACAAACAGGCCCGTTTTCTGGCGGCACGCTTTGAAACAGAACATCCGCAAATCGGCGCCCTGATTTTGCGTTTGTCGGCGCTTTTGCAGGGAATGGGGGTTTAGGCGCGGCGGATTGCGCGATGCGCGGGCATCATGCCGGATGCGAATGGACAGTTATGCACAAAATGATACGGAAGAATTTTTGAAATATTTTTTTTGCTGTATTTTTGCAAAAATTCAAGTTATTGATTTTTAAAGAAAATTTTTTTGCTGTCTGGATGTGCATTTTATTGGAGCCCGCGTCTTTACTGGTGTGGACGCTTGTCAATAGCCTATTTTCCACAAAGTTATCCACAGACTTTGTGGATAGTTGAAAAAGGTGTTACAAAATCGAAGTTTAGCTTTCATATACAGGGTTTACATTAAGTAGATGTCGTGTCTTTTCGTTCAGGTCGTTCTTGATACACCTCTTGACTTTTGTTTTGATTACCGTTATCCGGCCGGGGTGGCTTCGGTGCAGACGCCGCAAGTCGGGCAGTTGGTCGTAGTGCCGTTCGGACGTCGTACGGAAGTCGGGCTGGTCGTGGATGTGAAGGAGGACAGCGATGTCGAGGAATCCAGACTCCGGGATGTGATAGCGGTTTTGTCGGATATCCCTCCGCTCAATGCCGAATGGATCGCGCTGTGCCGTTTCGCGGCGGGATATTACCAGCGTCCGCTTGGCGAAGTGGCGTTGCCTTCCATTCCGAAAAAGATTCGTGCGAACGGCCAAAAGGCCCTTGAACGGGCGTGGAAGATGCTGGACAAGGCGGATGTACCGGTTTCGGTGGAAAATCCGGTCAAACCGCAGTTGCATCCGGCACAACAGCAAGCGGTGGAAGCCATCGTCCACTCAGACGGGTTTTCGCCTTACGTCCTTTACGGTGTGACAGGCAGCGGCAAGACGGAAATTTATCTGCATGCGATTGAAGGGCTTTTGCGGCAAAAGGCGGACGCGCAGGCGCTGGTCATGGTGCCTGAAATCAATCTGACGCCACAGCTTGAAAAATCGGTGAGGGATCGTTTCCCGAATGAGCGTATCGTGACGTTGCACAGTCGTCTGACGGAAGCAGAACGGCTGCGGAACTGGCTGGCGATCCTGACTGGCAGGGCACGCATCATTCTTGGGACGCGCATGGCGGTGCTGGCTCCCGCACCCGGATTGTGCCTGATTGTCGTGGATGAGGAACACGACCCGTCCTACAAGCAACAGGAAGGCTTGCGTTATTCGGCACGTGATTTGGCAGTCTGGCGCGCAAGACAGCTCGGCATACCGGTTGTGCTCGGTTCGGCAACGCCCTCGCTGGAAAGCTGGCAGCATATGCTGACAGGACACTATACCCGTCTGGAACTGAAAGAAAGGGCGGTCAGGGATGCCGTTTTGCCGCTTATCCGGCTGGTCGATATTTCGCGGCAACCGCTCAACGGCGGTTTGTCCGGCGAACTGTTGCAAGCCATGCGACAGAGACTTGAAAAGGGCGAACAGTCGTTGCTTTTCCTGAACCGGCGGGGATATGCACCGGTCATGATGTGCGAGGCGTGCGGCTGGGTCAGCGCATGCGACAGATGTTCCGCCTATATGGTGTATCACAAGGCGCATCGCTTGTTGCGTTGCCATCACTGTGGTTGTGAGCGCATACTTCCGCGTACTTGTCCGGATTGCGGCAATGCGGATTTGCAGGCGCTCGGACACGGTACACAGCGTATCGAGGAAACCCTGGCCGGCAGCTTCCCGGATGCAAGGATTTTGCGGATCGATGCGGATTCGACAAGCCGCAAGGGGAGTTTGCAACAGGCACTCGACACCATTCATCACGGGCAGGCCGATATTATTGTCGGAACGCAGATGATTGCCAAAGGACACGACTTCCGTAATCTGACGCTGGTCGGTGTCATCAATCCCGATACTGCGCTGTTTTCGCAGGATTACCGTGCCAGTGAACGGCTGTTTTCGTTGTTGATGCAGGTTGCGGGGCGTGCGGGGCGCAGTACGCACAAGCCGGGCGGCAATGCCAGCGAAGTCCTGATACAGACGCGATATCCTGTGCATCCCCTGTATCAGGCAACATTGTCACACCGGTATGAGCATTATGTGTCCGAATTGCTGGCGGAAAGAAAAAGTGCCGGTTTGCCCCCATTCGGCTACCAGGCGTTGCTGACAGCGGAAGCGCGCAGTATCGACAAGGCGCTGGCGTTTTTGTCCGAGGCGGTGGAAAGCATACCGGACCGGTACGGCGTGATGGTCAACGAGCCGATTCCGATGGCCATGATGCGCATAGCCAATATGGAGAGGGCCCAGTTGCTGCTCGAATCTGCATCGCGTCTGGCGCTTCAACGCATGCTCAAGGCATGGTTGCCGGTTTTGAGAGGCAAGAAAAGCGCCGTACGCTGGCAAATCGAGGTTGATCCGATGACAATCTGATGCCGGTTACAGCATGGTGTCCGTATTGCCGTTCAGATTGTTTTCGCCGTTTTTCTGTTCGGTAGGCGTTGCATCGGCGGTATTTTTGACCGAACGCGCCGCGCGCTGTTTCGCAGGGGATTTCGCCTGTATCAGCGAAGGCGCGCGTTTGCCGCTGGCGACAGCCTTGAGCATCCTGTATTCTGAAAGAACACGGGAACCGTAACCACCGTCATGGCTCATGGCCGCTGCGCCGACATAACTTTTCAGCGCCAGTTCCACGGAACCTTTCTGGCGGACATAGTCGCGGAGAATCCTTGCGCCGACCTTGATGTTGACAACGGGATCCAGCGCGTTCTGGACGCCGCCGTGGTCCTCGAACTTGTCGGCATGGACCTTGGACATGACCTGCATGAGACCCTGTGCGCCGACCGCGCTTTCGGCATAGGGATTGAAACGGGATTCAATGGCCATGACCGCCAGAATCAGGTGAGGGTCCAGACCCAAATCGAAAGCGGTTTTATAGGCGGTACTGACGAACAGGTTCGAGGCCGTGCCGGCAATACGATAACGCTTGGCTATCCATGCGGCGACACGCTGTTTTTGTTTGAGCTCGTCCAGTTTTGATGGATGTTCGTTTTCGGCGACTGCCGTGACAGGCAGCAGATTGGCGGTATCCGGAGATATTGTTCGCGATTTTGCGGCATGTGCCTCATGGATGGGCAAGGAATTGCCGACGGTTCTGAACATCTCGGGGCGGATACAGCAAAGTGCCACGACGACAAGGAACAGGCCGATGAAAAACATCCAGAGTACCGGATGGGTTGTGATGGATGTTTTTCCGGATTTGGCGGAAATCGGATGCAGGATTCTGTTTTTCAAATAGTGCAAGTCAAATTGTTTAAAAAAAGAATGAAACATGAAAACCTCCCGGAAACGGGCAGCCGGTATGCGGAAACAGCATATTTCCTGTACAGGATCCCGTTTGTCCGAAAAAAGTCCGGTGGCGCCAGCCATGGCATGAACCGGATGAACTCTGTTGAGTTGCAGTTTTCTTGTAAGGTTGAGCTTCGCAACCGTTAAACTACAAATAGGATACGCTTGTATCCAAGAGTTCCTGATGTGTCATTTATGAAATGAACCCGACCGGGCAAGCAATGACAACATCGGTTTTGTTGAATGATATAGTTGGTTTCTGAAAAAATTATTTATGTAACTGCGCGCATTGTATTTGCGGTTTTATATCAAGTCAATTATAAAGAAATCGTTTTTTATTATAAAATGTAATTACCCGAAAGAAAGGAATAATAAAAAATTCCTTTTGAATCATATGGTTATTGTGTAATCTGTGAAAAAATAAAAGCGGGATATCAAGAGAAAAAATAAATGAAATATCGTGACCTGAGGGACTTTATGAGCCAGTTGGCGGCGGACGGTGAGTTGAAAGAAATCACCGCTGCCGTATCGCCCTGTCTTGAAATGACCGAGATTTCGCGCCGGGTGCTGGAGCGGCAGGGGCCTGCATTGCTTTTCAGAAATCCGCCAGGTTATGACATGCCGGTTCTGACCAATCTTTTCGGAAGCATGTCCCGGATTGTCCGGGCGATGGGCGGCGAGACCATTCACGATTTAAGGCGTATCGGGCAGTTTCTGGCTTCGCTGAAAGAACCCGAACGCCCGGAAAAACTGTCTGAAATCGTCGGTATGGGTGCGATGCTGAAATCCGTTCTGGATATGCGTCCAAAGGAACGCAAAGATGCCGCATGCCATGATATCGTCCTGGAAAGAAACGATGTGGATTTGGGGATCTTGCCTGTCCAGACATGCTGGCCGGACGATGCGGGACCGCTCATCACCTGGGGGTTGGTGGTGACGAAAGGTCCCGGCAAGAAACGCCAGAATCTCGGCGTCTATCGCCAGCAGGTGATTGGTGCGAACAAGGTCATCATGCGATGGCTGCCGCATCGGGGTGGCGCGCAGGATTTCAGGGAATTCCGGCTGGTGAACAGGGGACGTCCCTTTCCGGTCGCTGTAGTGATAGGCGCGGATCCTGCAACCATGCTCAGCGCGGTGACACCGATACCGGACAATTTGTCAGAGTACCAGTTCGCGGGATTGTTGCGCGGGGGGCGTACGGAACTGGTGAAAACGATAGGCAGCGATTTGTTCGTGCCGGCCAATGCGGAAATCGTGCTGGAAGGTCATATCCTGCCGGATGAAAACCATGAGACGGGGTATGAGCATGCGTTGGAGGGACCGTTCGGCGACCATACCGGTTATTACAATGAACAGGACTGGTTTCCGGTCTTGACCGTCGAGCGGATTACCATGCGCCGCAATCCCGTTTATCTGTCGACCTATACGGGGCGACCACCTGACGAGCCTGCCATGCTGGGGTTGGCGTTGAATGAGGTGTTCGTGCCGCTGTTGCAAAAACAGTTTCCGGAAATCGCCGATTTTTATTTGCCAGCCGAAACATGCAGCTACCGGCTCGCCATCGCCAAAATCCGGAAAGCCTATCCGGGACATGCGCGGCGTGTGATGTTCGGAATCTGGAGTTTCCTTCGCCAGTTTCTTTATACCAAGTTCATCATCATCGTCGATGAAGATATCGATATCCGCAACTGGGCCGATGTGCTCTGGGCCATTTCGACGCGTGTCGATCCGGTGCGCGATACGCTGCTGGTCGACAATACGCCGATCGATTATCTGGACTTCGCCTCGCCGGTCAGCGGACTGGGAGGCAAGATGGGACTTGACGCCACAAACAAATGGAAAGAGGAAACCGCTCGTGTATGGGGGAAACGCATCGTTATGGATGAAGCGGTGCAAAAACGGGTGGATACACTCTGGGAAGAACTGGCGTTGTGACATCGTTTTTTGCGTAAAACACGGATTGCGGTACAATGCACACAGGCGGGCCCCTGCGCATCGCGGAATGGTGAATCTGGTCAGGTCGGGAACGAAGCAGCCACAGCCAACCTCCGTGAGTGCCGCAGTCAAGGCTCGCCTTTTCTTTTGCCGTGTTTCCGGTCTTTCCGAAGGTCGCGCGAAATCGAAACGCAGCCGGAGCTGGATACGGATGGTGGAGTACGCCGATGTTTCAGGAAAATGCGCCGGCGCAAGGCATGTGCTCGCCGGTATGGTTTCCTTGCGCGAAACCGGAAGCAATAAGGTACAATTTCCCCATGTCTTATTTGGTTCTTGCACGAAAATATCGCCCTAAAGATTTTGAAAGTATCGTAGGACAGGATCACGTTGTCCGGGCACTGACGCACGCGCTCAAGAGCGGGCGGCTGCATCACGCCTATCTGTTTACCGGTACACGCGGTATCGGCAAAACAACGTTGTCCAGAATACTGGCCAAGTCGCTCAATTGCGAAAAAGGCATAACCGCATCACCGTGCGGAACATGCGAAGCGTGCCGTGCTATCGATTCGGACCGTTTTGTCGACTATGTCGAAATGGACGCTGCGTCCAACCGCGGTATCGCCGATATGCTCCAGATTCTCGAGCAGGCCGTGTATGCGCCGACCGCCGCACGTTTCAAGGTCTATATGATTGACGAAGTGCATATGCTGACCCAGCAGGCGTTCAATGCCATGCTGAAAACGCTTGAAGAACCGCCCGAGTATGTCAAATTCATTCTGGCGACGACAGACCCGCAGAAAATTCCGGTAACGGTGCTTTCGCGTTGCCTGCAATTCAATCTCAAGCAAATGCCGGTACCGCAGATCGTGACGCATCTGGACGGCATTCTGGCAAAGGAGGGAATCGCCTGTGAAAAGGCGGCGCTCCAGTTGCTGGCAAAGGGCGCGCATGGTTCCATGCGCGATGCCTTGTCGCTGACGGATCAGGCGATCGCCTATACGGCAGGCAATGTGACGGCGCAGGCGGTTCAGGATATGCTCGGGGCACTGGATCAGACTTACCTGATACGTCTGCTGGATTGTCTGGCGGCACGCGACGGTGCGGGGTTGCTGGCGGTCGCCGATGAGATGGCGTCACGCAGTCTTTCCTACAATACGGCATTGCAGGATTTGGGGACATTGCTGCACAGGATTGCCATTGTTCAGCGTGTTCCGGATTATTTGTCGGAAGACATGCCGGATTACGCAGATTTGGCTCGCCTTGCAAACGCATTTTCCCCGGAAGAAATACAGCTTTATTACCAGATTGCGATTCACGGACGTGACGAACTGGGTCTGGCGCCTGATGAATATGCGGGTTTTTCGATGACGCTGTTGCGGATGCTGGCGTTTATGCCGGGTGGCCAGGGCGGAAATCAACCTGTCGGCAGATCGGAAAAAGTCCGGCATACCACAGAAAGGGCGGCTGTTCCGGTTACAGGAAAAACCCGGGATTCCGCGGCAGCTGCGGCAAAATCGGAAGAAGTATTGCGCCAGTCAGCCCGTCCGGCGGCGAATGTGCGGCGAAGCACGGTAGCGGCGATGCCTGCCGAACGATTTGCAGTGGCTGAAAAGGCCGCGGAAGCAGTCATGCCCAAAGAGAATGTGGTGCTATCCGGATCGGAAAGACAGGGTGTTCCGTTTGCGGTATCGCAACCTGAAGAAGTGAAACGTCCTCTTGCATGGGATGGCGACTGGCCGACGCTGGCGGCGGGATTGCCGGTGCGTGGACTGGTTCAGCAGCTGGCGCAGCAGACGGAGCTGGTACGTTGGGAAGAAAAGGACGACGGGCTGCTTATCCACCTGAGGTCACCTGTCGTGACTTTATGCGCGCCGAATTATGTCGGCAAACTGGCGGCTGCGCTCGGCGAGCATTTCGGACGTCCCGTCAGAATCACGACCGAAACCGGCAAGGTGGAAACGACTGTCAGCCGCAATGCCGCCAGGGCGCGTGCCGAAAGACAGCAGCATGCGGAAGACGCGATGAACAACGACCCGTATATCCGGAATCTGGCGGATGTATTCGGTGGACATATTGTCGAAGGATCGATTAAACCTCTTTAACGGAAAGTGACTATGAAAAATCAACTCGCTGGCCTGATGAAACAGGCACAGGCAATGCAGCAGAACATGGAAAGAATGCAGGAAGAATTGGCCAGGACGATTGTGGAGGGACAATCGGGAGCCGGCATGGTGTCCGTTCTGATGAGTTGCAAGTTCTATGTATCGCGTGTGTCTATCGACCCGGCGTTGATGAGCGACGACAAGGAAATGCTGGAAGATCTGGTGACGGCCGCGTTTAACGATGCGGTTCGCAAGGCGGAAGCGACAACGCAGGAAAAGATGGCCAGCCTTTCGGCAGGTTTGGCCATGCCGCCGGGATTCAAGATGCCGTTCTGATAAAAGATGTTGTGAAACCGCTTTCGTCTCTCCAGAATCTGGTACAGGCGCTGCGCCATTTGCCGGGCATCGGTCCGAAGTCGGCGCAGCGGATTGCGTATCATCTTTTGCAGCACGACCGGGACGGCGCGCTTGAGTTGAGCAAAGCCTTGTCCGATGCGGTAGGTCGTGTCAGGCATTGTGTCCGCTGCAACACGTTTACGGAAGATGAAATATGCGATATGTGCAGCGATGCACAACGGGATCCGTCACTGTTGTGCGTGACGGAAACACCCGCCGACCAGATGATGATCGAGCAGACGCTGACGTTTCGCGGTTATTATTTTGTCCTGATGGGCAGCCTTTCGCCGCTTGACGGTATCGGCCCGAAAGAAATCCGTTTCGACAAGCTGATCGAGCGTGCGACCGACGGCGTGGTCAAGGAAGTCATTCTGGCGACCAGTTTCAATAACGAAGGTGAAGCGACAGCGCATTACATCGGTGAAATGCTCAAGGCGCGCGGTTTGCGCGTCAGCCGTCTGGCCAGGGGCGTTCCCGTTGGGGCGGAGCTGGAATATGTGGATGTCGGAACCATCGCACGCGCTTTTCTTGACAGACGTATGACCTGATGCCTATGCCGACTATAGAAGAAACAACCGGAGCAACCCCGCTCATCGAATTGCGGCGATCACTGTCTGAATCTGCCAGAGACAGGGACAATCTCATTTTCGGGAAATGGGAGTGCGTCAACCCGTCCGCTTCCATCAAGGACCGGGTGGTCAAATCGATGATCGAGGAGGCGGAAGCGAGTGGTGCCATTCATCCGGGAGATACCCTCATCGAAGCCAGCAAGGGCAATACCGGAATTGCGCTGGCCATGCAGGCGGCGGCGAAGGGGTATCGCTGTATCCTTATCATGCCGGAAAATACCGCGCTCTTCAAACAGCAAAGCATGGGGGTATATGGCGCGGAAATCATTCTGACGCCCCAAAGCGGCGGTTTGCAGTATGCGCGCGACCTTGCATTGCAAATGGCTTCCGAAGGAAAAGGGGTGATGCTGGACCAGTTCAGCAATCCTGCCAATCCGATGGCGCATTACAGAACGACCGGTCCGGAAATCTGGACGGCGACGAAAGGGCAGATCACGCATTTCGTATGCAGTATCGGAACATCAGGCACTATTATGGGCGTGTCGCGCTATCTGAAAGAGCGTGACCGGAAAATACGGGTGATTGGTGTCGAGCCGGAAGGCAATGCGCAGATTTCGGGGATGAACCGGTGGCCGGAAAACCAGCGTCCGGCGATTTATGAGAAAAAGAGAATAGACAGAATCGAGGCGGTGGGGCAGGCCTGTGCGGAATATCGTGCCAGAAAACTGGCGAAGGACGAAGGGATTTTTTGCGGGCTGTCGTCTGCATGCGCTTGTGAGGTCGCACTGAATTTGTCGGAGAGCGTCAGGCATGCCACGATCGTGTTCATGATTGCGGACAGAGGTGACCGTTATTTTTCGTCAGGCTTTTTTCCTGTCTGAACAGACATAAGTGCAACATAGGCATTGTCATAAGGTCTTGTATCCTATAAAATAAAAGGCTAAACAAATTTTGTATTGCGAAGTCAGCGCGTAAACAAACAACTAACAGGTTTTTAGGGAATTTTATGGCTAATACAGCTCAGGCGCGTAAACGCGCTCG
>CASETG010000099.1 GCA_949290765.1 Oxalobacter formigenes
GCAGACAAACCTGCTTTCGCTGCAATCGTCGATCGGGTCAAGGCAGCTATCGCCGCTTGACCTGCTTGCAGGATGCATAGAACGGAGCGGGGCAAGACAATGACTTGCCCCGCTTTTTATTTTTCCGTTGTCCGACAGGAATACATGGCATGGATTCGTTAGAACAGTTGATTTCTCTGGCACAGCAGGATTTCCGGAATGTTTCCGATCCGGTATCGCTTGAAAATGCCAAGGCAAAATATCTCGGCAAGACCGGGTTGATTACTGCAGAAATGAAAATGCTCGGCAAGATGGCGCCGGAAGAACGCAAGGCGCGTGGTGCGGTCATCAATGCCGCCAAGAGCAAAATCGAAGCCGCGCTCAATGAAAGACGGCAGGAACTGGCCAACGAGAAATTGCAGGCGAAGCTCAATGCCGAGGCAATCGATGTGACCTTGCCGGGACGTGGCAGAGGCAAGGGGGGAATTCATCCGGTCATGCGGACCTGGGAACGGATCGAACGTATTTTCGGTTCTATCGGCTTTGATGTTGCGGATGGCCCTGAAATCGAAACGGACTGGACGAACTTCACCGCGCTTAACAGTCCGGAAAACCATCCCGCGCGTTCCATGCAGGATACGTTTTATATCGAAGGCAAGGATACGCAAGGCAAACCGCTGTTGTTGCGTACTCATACCAGTCCCATGCAGGTCCGTTATGCCCGTTCGCACGAATTGCCGGTCAAGGTGATCGCCCCAGGAAGAACCTATCGTGTGGACAGCGATGCCACCCATTCACCGATGTTTCATCAGGTGGAGGGCCTTTGGATCGACCGTAACATCAGCTTTGCCGACCTCAAGGGTGTTTATCTGAATTTCGTGCAGGCGTTTTTCGAAACGGATAACTTGCAGGTCCGTTTCCGCCCGTCATATTTCCCGTTTACCGAACCATCGGCCGAAATCGACATCGCTTTCGGTTCCGGTCCTTTGAAAGGCAAGTGGCTGGAAGTGTCGGGAGCAGGTCAGGTGCATCCGAATGTACTGAAGAACATGGGCATCGATTCCGAGCAGTATATCGGGTTTGCTTTCGGCTCCGGTCTGGAAAGGCTGACCATGCTGCGTTACGGAATCAATGATTTGAGGCTGTTTTACGAAGGCGACCTGCGTTTCCTGAAGCAATTCAATTAAGCGTTTTTAACTGTTACCGTATTTTTTCTTGGGCTGATCATGCAATTTTCTGAAAACTGGCTTCGGACCATGGTAAATCCGGAGATGACAACGGATGAGCTGGCGCACCTGATGACAATGTCGGGACTGGAAGTGGAAGAGGTGATGCCTGTCGCCAAACCTTTTTCAAAAGTCGTCGTCGCAAAAGTGCTTGAAGTGGCCAAGCATCCCAACGCCGACCGTCTGAGCGTTTGCCAGGTGGATGCCGGTACCGGCACGATTCTGAATATCGTGTGCGGCGCGCCGAATGTCCGCGCCGGCATGAAAACCGGCTGTGCGCTGGTCGGTGCGGTGCTGCCGCCGGGCGAAGACGGCAAACCGTTTTCCATCAAGAAGGGCAAACTGCGCGGCGTGGAATCGAACGGCATGCTGTGCTCCCTGCGTGAATTGCAGCTTTCCGACGACCATTCCGGCATCATGGATTTGCCCGATGATGCCCCTGTTGGCACCAGCCTGCGCGATTACATGGAACTGGAAGACGCGATTTTCGACATCAAGCTGACGCCGAACAAGGCCGATTGTCTTTCATTGCTCGGGGTCGCAAGGGAAGTGTCTGCATTGACAGGCGCTCCATTGATGTTTGAAAAGGCTTCTGCTGCCGTCGTGACATCGGATATCCGTCAGGAAGTCAACGTGCATGCGCCTGATTTGTGCGGGCGCTTTACGGGACGTGTCATCCGCAATATCAATGCGCGTGCCGCGACGCCGGAATGGATGAAGCAGCGTCTCGAAAGAAGCGGTCAGCGTTCGGTATCCGTACTGGTCGATATTTCCAATTACGTGATGCTGGAATACGGTCAGCCGAATCATATATACGACCTTGACAAGATTTCGGGTGCATTGAATATCCGCTGGGGCAAAAAGGGCGAACAGGTCAACCTGCTCAACGGCATGACAGCCGAAGTGGATGAATGGGTCGGTGTGATTGCGGACGACAACGGGCCGGAATCGATGGGCGGCGTGATGGGGGGCGAACGGACATCCATTTCGCTGGACACGACCAATATTTTCATTGAGGCAGCGTTCTGGTGGCCGGATGCTATTCGTGGCCGCGCTCGCCGCTACAACTTCACGACGGATGCGGCACACCGTTTTGAACGGGGTGTCGATTACGAGCTGACGACCGCCACCATCGAACGTATTACGGAGCTGGTTCTCGACATTTGCAAGGTGGAAGGTCAGACGGTTGTCGGTCCTGTCGTGGACAATGTGGTCAATCTGCCGGTTCGCAAGCCGGTCGTTTTGCGCAAGGAAAGAGCGGAAAAAGTGATCGGTATCGCGTTGACCGCCGATTTGATTGCGGATATTTTCAAACGTCTTGATTTGCAATTCGTTCAGGATGGCGATACTTTCACGGTCACGCCGCCATCGTACCGTTTCGATATCGAAATCGAGGAAGACCTGATCGAGGAAATCGCGCGTGTATATGGTTTCGAGCGTATTCCGGCATTGCCGCCGGTAGCGTCCAATGTCATGCGCATCCGTCCGGAAAATGTCCGTTCGCTGTTTTCGATACGGCAGCAGATGGCAGACCTGGATTATCAGGAGGTCGTCAATTACAGCTTTGTGGATGAAGCATGGGAAAGGGATTTCGCCGGGAATGAGAATCCCATCCGCCTGCTCAATCCGATTGCAAGCCAGATGAGCGTCATGCGCTCCAACATGATCGGCAATCTGGTCGCCAATGTCCGTTATAATCTGAATCGCAAGTTTTCGAGAGTACGACTGTTTGAAATCGGTGCGGTTTTCCTGAGAAATGCGGAAGTGCAGGATGGTCCGTTGACGGTCGCCGGATATGAACAGCCCAAGCGGCTGGCAGCTATCGCTTATGGTCTGGCCGATGAAGAACAGTGGGGATTGCCCGACCGTCAGGTCGATTTTTTCGATGTGAAAGCCGATCTGGAAGCCATGTTCGCGCCGGCATCGTTGCGTTTTGTCAAGGCAACCCATCCAGCATTGCATCCGGGACGTTGCGCGAAGGTGGAATGCGACGGCAAGGAAATCGGTATCATCGGTGAATTGCATCCGTCCTGGCAGCACAAATACGATTTGCCCCATGCACCGGTGCTCTTTGAGGTGGATGTGAGTGCATTGCAGGCTGTCGGCGTACCCGCATATGCTGAAATCGCGCGTTTCCAGCCAGTGACGAGAGATATCGCTCTGGTGGTCGATTCGGCGATGCCCGTTCAGGAAGTCATTGACAGATTTTACAGGGAAAAAGATAATAATCCCCTCTGTGGTATCATGCAAGCTGTTGTTTTGTTTGATGATTATCGTGGCAAGGGGTTGGGTGCCAATGAAAAGAGCCTGGCATTCCGCTTTACCTTGCAAGACGCCAATAAAACCTTGCAGGATGAAGCCGTGGATGCCGCCATCGGAGCGTTTGTCGCGGCAGCCGAAAAAGATTTGGGCGCGCGTTTGCGTGCCTGAGTTTCTGAATAGATGTCTGGTATTTTTATAGCAAGAATGAAACGATCCACCGATTCGCAATTGACAGAAAAGACGGAATCCGCTTCTTTGAAAAAAGTCGCAGCATCGAGTTCCGACAAGAATACATCGACGCTGACCAAGGCCGAGTTGACGGAATTGCTGTATGCACAGGTCGGGCTGAACAAACGTGAAGCCAAGGAAATGGTCGAGACCTTTTTCGAGGAAATCTGTTCCGCGCTGGAACGGGGAGAAATGGTGAAGCTGTCGGGCTTCGGCAATTTCCAGCTGCGCGACAAGCCGCAGCGTCCCGGCAGAAATCCCAGAACAGGCGAGGAAATCCCGATTACGGCAAGACGGGTCGTGACGTTCCACGCCAGTCAGAAATTGAAATCGATGGTTGAATCTGCGGAATAATTTGACGAGTAGCGTGCCATTTCCATGAACGAACGGGTCCAAAAATCTGAGTCAGTCGTTTTACCGCCCATACCGGCCAAACGATATTTCACGATCGGCGAGGTCAGTGAATTATGTGGCGTGAAGCCGCATGTATTGCGATACTGGGAGCAGGAATTCGCACAGTTGAAACCTGTCAAGCGAAGGGGCAACCGTCGTTATTACCAGCATCATGAAGTCTTGCTGATCAGAAAAATCAGGGAGCTGTTGTATGAACAGGGATTCACGATCAGCGGTGCGCGAAACAAGCTCAACGAGCGCGGCTCGCGAAATGTGGTGGTCGAGGAAATGCCGGTCGAAAGAGTGACCATGGTATCTTCGCCGGTGGATGTGGATGCCATCCGCTCCGAACTGGAAGCGGTTCTGGCATTGCTGACTCCGCCGAAAGAATGACATTCTGTTGAAAAGCACCGGACAGGGACAGTCGCTGTCCGTAGCGGAACAGGACTGCCGGACCGGTGACGGGACAAGTGGTGGGGACTGATGCGTATATTGATCAGTAATGATGACGGATATCTGGCACCGGGAATCAGTGCGCTTGCCCGTGCGCTGGAGCCGATTGCGGAGGTCGCCGTCGTCGCACCTGACAGCAATCGTTCGGGTGCATCGAGTTCGTTGACGCTCGAGCGCCCCATATCCGTCTATCAGGGCAGCAACGGCTTTACCTATACGACAGGAACGCCGTCCGATTGTGTGCATATCGCCGTTACAGGCGTGTTGCCATGGCGTCCCGATCTGGTGGTGACCGGTATCAACCATGGTCAGAACATGGGTGAGGATACGATTTATTCCGGTACGGTGGCTGCTGCCATGGAAGGTTATCTGTTCGACATTCCTTCCATTGCCTTTTCGCAAGTCAACAAGGGATGGGCTGAGCTGGAAAGTGCCGCGCTGGTCGCGCGGGACGTGATTTTGCGTGTTTACGACAAGTTGCCCAAACCGTTTCTGCTCAATGTCAATATTCCCAACAAGCCTTATGCCGAACTGAAAACGATACGTGCGACCCGTCTCGGACGGCGTCACGAATCGGAAGCCGTTATTCGTGAAAAGGATCCATTCGGCCGCGAGATATTCTGGATTGGGCCGTCAGGGCCGGTGAAAGATGCGGGTGAGGGTACCGATTTTCATGCAATCCGGAATGGCCATGTATCGGTGACGCCCCTGCAGCTGGACTGGACGCATTTGTCTGTGCTGGATGACCTGAAAAAAATACTGGCATGAAGAAGAAAACGAAATCGTTCCCCTTGCCATTGTCCAGTGTGATGGGACGGTCTTCGTTTGAAAAACAGGTGCGCTCCGATACGGGATGGCCAGGCAATGCACCGGTTGCCGGTACCGACATGATGAAAAACCGTGTGCAGGCTACTGACGTTACGGCATCGTTTGTTCCGCCGAAAATGCCGCGCCACAAGTTGCCGGTATCGCGTTCCCTGCAGTCGATGGTGGAACGGCTGGCGCTGGCGGGCATTCGCGACAAGGTCGTTCTGGCAGCGATCGGTCAGGTTCCCAGACATCTTTTCGTCGATCCCGGTTTGTCCGGGCAGGCTTATGCGGATGTCGCGTTGCCGATCGGTGCGCACCAGACGATTTCAAAGCCTTCCACTGTCGCCAAGATGATGGAAGCCTTGCGGATGGGGCAGGATGCGCCGCTGATGCAAAAGATTCTGGAAATCGGAACGGGATGCGGTTATCAGGCGGCGATTCTCGCTAAAATAGCGAAAGAGGTTTATTCTGTCGAGCGGATAAAAAGTTTGCATGAACTGGCGAGACGAAATCTCCGGTCTTTGCGTATCGCCAACTTGCGTTTGCATTATGGCGACGGCATGCTGGGGTTGCCGCAGGTCGCACCGTTTGACGGTATCATTATCGCCGCCGCCGGACTGGAAATTCCGGATGCGTTGTTCGACCAGCTCTCTGTCGGAGGCCGGTTGATTGCTCCGGTTGGCGGCGAACAGCAAACCTTGCAACTGGTCAGGCGCGTAGCGAAAAACAAATGGGAACGTATGGTAGTGGACGACTGCCATTTCGTGCCGTTGAAACAAGGTACGATCTGACCGTGCAGTACGAACAGAATTTGGAATACGATAAATGAAAAAGACAGGCTATCCTTTACTGATGATTATCTGCGCCGGTTTGTGTGCGTGCAGCAGCCCGCAGAGAACGGCTCCGATTTCAGACCGTTCCACCATCACCAGTTCGTCATATGAGGCGCCTATCGACAAGAATACTGTCCACTATACCGTGAAAAGCGGGGATACGCTTTCGCAGATTTCACGCCGTTCGGGGTACAGTGTTGCCGAACTGGCGTCATGGAACCATATCGCCAATCTGAACGATTTGAAAGTCGGTCAGGTCATACGGGTACAACCGCCTGAAGGAGTCGCGACGGGAGTGGAGACGGCCAGTGTCGCGACATCATCGCAGGTAGAAGTTCGCTCGATCGATGCAGCACGCAGCGAATCCCAGACCACCACGACACCATCTGCAAAAAACACGACGCAGGCTACGACTGCAGCATCCGCAGGCGTGAAGGAAGTGGATGGTATCGACTGGAGCTGGCCGGCCAGCGGAAACATCATTGCGTCTTTTGCGGCGGGTAAAAACCGCGGTATCGATATCGCAGGCACGAAAGGGCAGAAAGTCCTCTCTGCCGCCGATGGTACTGTCCTGCATAAGGGCAGCATGAACGGCTATGGCAATCTCGTCATTATCAAACACAGCGACAACGTATTGTCGGCTTATGCGCACAACGACAAGATTCTCGTTCAGGAAAAACAGCAAATCAAACGTGGGCAGCAAATTGCCGAAATGGGCAATACCGACAGCGACAGGGTCAAGCTGCACTTTGAAATACGCTACCAGGGCAAACCGGTCGATCCGGTAAAATATCTGCCTGCCCGATAACGGACGTTTTCGTTTTCTTTTTGTAACGCATATTGTTTCAATATGCGTTACATGCTTTTCAAACATCATTTATGTCTGCTCATATCATTTCAATCAAGGCGCTGGATGCCGAGGGGCGCGGTGTCGGTTATTTGCCCAATGAAGATGGCACACCCGGAAAGGTGGTTTTTGTCGAGGACGCCTTGCCGGGGGAAACAGTCCGGTGCGAGACCTGGAAAAGAAAAAGCAAATGGGAACTTGCCAGGACGGTTTCGCTGATTCATGAATCCGCGATGCGTGTCAGACCGGCATGTCCCAGTTTCGGAATCTGCGGCGGGTGTTCCATGCAACATCTTGAACCGGCTGCACAGGTCGCCATCAAACAGCGTGTACTGGAAGACAACTTGTGGCATATCGGTCGCGTCAGGGCGGAACGGATATTGCGTCCTGTTCACGGACCGTACTGGGGTTACCGGTTCCGTGCGCGCTTGTCCGTCAACTATGTACCGAAAAAAGGCGGCATACTGGTCGGTTTCAGGGAAAAACAGTCGCGGTATATCGCCGATATGAAGCAATGTCCGGTATTGCCTGCGCATATTTCAGACATGCTGGTACCTTTGCGTGAATTGATCGGCTCATTGTCCATTTTCCGCCAGATACCGCAAATCGAAGTGGCTATCGGGAACGACAAAAACGGATTGGTTACGGCATTGCTGTTGCGAGTCATGGCGCCGTTGACGGAGTCGGATGAGCAGGCATTGAGGGAATTCGCCGACAGACATCATGTCCAGTGGTGGTTGCAGTCGAAAGGGCCGGATACCATCACCCTGTTTTATCCCGAAGAAAACCGTCTGCAATACTGGTTGCCGGAATTCGATGTCGAAATGCCGTTCAAGCCGGGAGATTTCACACAGGTCAATTACCGGATCAATCAGGTACTGGTATCGCGGGCGATTCGCTTGCTCGGTATCGAGGCGGGACATCGGGTTGCGGATCTGTTTTGCGGACTGGGCAATTTTTCCTTGCCGATGGCGCGGTTTGCCGGAGAGCTTGTCGGAATCGAGGGTAGCGAGACGCTGACGCAACGCGCAAGAGAGGCTGCCATTCGCAATGGTTTGCAGGAAAAGACCCGTTTCGAAACACGCAACCTGTTTGATATGACGGCGGCGGACTGGGTGGCGCTGGGAGCGTTCGATCGTGTGCTGATCGATCCGCCGAGAGATGGCGCCGCATCTGTCTGCCAGTCGATTGCGGCGCTGGATGATGAACACAGGCGTTTCCGTCCGGAACGGATTGTCTATGTATCGTGCAATCCCTCCACACTGGCGCGTGATGCGGGTATTCTGGCGGGTAGCGGGCATTACCGGCTGATTGCCGCCGGTGTCGTGAACATGTTTCCCCATACCTCGCATGTGGAATCCATGGCGGTTTTCGAAAGGAAGGACTGATCAGGCGTCGTACGTGTTTTCCTGAAATAGTGTATGGTTGTGAGAAAGTGGCGTAGGTATGCCGGATAATCACCTGACGGGGACAAGCCACTTTCCGTGATACGTCGGGTTCTCAGAAAATACGGGAGCGTTCATGAACAACCGAAAGAAAATACACAAGACCAATGCCGAATGGCGTGCCTTGCTCTCTCCGCTGGCCTATGAAGTTACACGGCAGGGCGGAACGGAATATCCTTTTACGGGGCAGTACTGGAATCATGATGAAACGGGAGTATATTCTTGTGTGAATTGCGGAACGCCCCTGTTTCTGTCGGATACCAAATTCGATGCCGGTTGCGGCTGGCCAAGTTTCTTCAGGCCTATCGAGCCGGATAATGTCATGGAAAGAGTCGATACCCGTCTGGGTATGGTTCGTACGGAAATACTGTGCGCCGTATGCGATGCGCATCTGGGACATGTATTCAATGACGGTCCGCCGCCGACAGGGCTGCGGTATTGCATCAATTCTGTCGCATTGCGGTTCGAGCCTTTGCCTGTCAATGCGCAATCTTCTGTTAAATGATGGAATGATATGAAGTTTTTATTTGACTTGTTTCCGGTCATCCTGTTTTTCGGCTCGTTTTCATGGGCAAAGAAAAATATGGCGGCAGCCCAGGCGGTCGCCGACCGTTATTTGTCTGCTTTCGTGGCAGGACCGCAGATTCCGGAATCGTCGGTACCTATTCTGATCGCAACCGCGCTGGCGATCGTGGCCAGTGCCTTGCAGATCATCTATCTGTTGCTGAGAAGAAGGAAAATCGAGGCGACCTTGTGGGTGTCACTGGCCGTGATCACGATTTTCGGTGGCGCTACCATTTATTTCGGCAGTGAGGAATTCATCAAGTGGAAGCCGACAGTTCTCTACTGGCTGTTCGGCGGTGCGTTGTTGCTGGCACAGCTGATATTCAGGAAAAATCTGATACGTGCCATGATGGAAAAGAAAATCCAGTTGCCCGACGCCATTTGGAAAAAACTGAATATGGCATGGGTGCTCTTCTTCGTATTTATGGGGATTCTCAATCTTTATGTGGCGTTCTGGGGCGGGTTCGAAACATCGACATGGGTCAGTTTCAAATTGTTCGGCGGGATGGGACTCATGCTGGTGTTCGTCGTCGGACAAAGCATTTATCTGTCGAGGCACCTGAAAAATACATGACCGAATCGCATGGTCGCATGAAAAAAGCGTGGAGAAAACTTCACGCTTTTTTATTTTCCCTCGAAATCGGGAAGGGATCGGTTGATGAAGGCATGGTATCCCTTACTGTAATCCTCTGTGTCGAAACAGTCGAAACACTCGTCATATTCCTGAGGCGTGACAGGGGAAGGATCTGTCAACCGGCGGATGAAACGTTTGTGCCAGCGTGCGGCCAGCGGTGCGCCGGATACGATATCTGAAACGGACTGGTGGACGGCGTCGGCCAATTCTTCATCCGGTATGACGCGTGTGACCAGATGGCGCTCAAGAGCCTCGCGGGCGTTGAAAATCCGGCCTTCCAGCAATATTTCCATGAGAACATCAGGACTTGTCAGCTTCAGCAGTGGTTTCAGTTCAGGGTAGGCCATGACCAGTCCCAGATTCTTGACCGGTGCGCCGAAACGTGCGGATTCACCGCACAGACGGATATCGCAGACCGAGGCAAGTTCAAGACCTGCGCCGACACAGAGACCGCGTATTTCCGCGATGACGGGGGCAGGACAGTTTTCGAATGCTTCCAGTGTCCGGTGCATCAGCATGCCATATTCACGTGCCTGTACCTTGTCGGCACGGCAAAGCGAAAATTCGTGGATGTCGCAGCCAGGAGAAAAAGCCTTCGTCGATGTACTGCGCAGGACGATACAACGCAGCGAAGTATCGGCTGACAATGACGTGATGGCCTGATACAGGCGCATCCACATCTGTCGGGTGATGGCGTTGAGTTTGTCGGGACGGTTCAGAACGATGGTTGCGGTATGCCCGTCTCGTTCCAGATAAACCGGTTCGTTTCCGTCGTCGAGCGGAAACGAACCGGCGGAAGGGGCAGGCGATATATTCATACGATAGGTATATCAGCCCGTATTGCGCATACCTGCCGAAATGCCGTTGATAGTCAGGTGGATACCGCGTGTCGCGCGTGCATCGAGGTTTTCCGGATTGTTGCCTGGGTTGCGATGCCGTTTGATCAGTTCCACCTGCAAGTGGTTCAACGGGTCGATATAGGCCAAACGGTCTTTCAGCGCTCTGGCCAGTGTCGGATTGTTGACCAGCCGCTCTTTTTCCTGAGTGATGATTTCGAAACTTTCCAGTGTGCGCTGGTGTTCGGCACAAATTTGCGAGAACACGTTGTCACGCAGATTGCGGTCTGTCACCAGTTCGGAATAACGGTAGGCAATCGCCAGATCGGCCTTGGCCAGCACCATATCCATGTTGGAAAGCATGGATTCAAAGAACGGCCATTCCTTGTACATGGATTGCAACAGGGCGATTTTCCTGTTTCTGACTTGCGGGTCGTTTTCGTCGAGCCATTCGATGATGGCCGAGCCGAAACCGTACCAGCCCGGCAGCAGGACGCGGCACTGTCCCCATGAAAAGCTCCATGGAATGGCTCTTAAGTCCTCGATACGGCGGGATGACTTGCGCGATGCCGGACGTGAACCGATGTTCAGTTCGGCGATTTCGGCAATCGGCGTGGACTGGAAAAAGTAGTCGGTGAATCCCGGCGTTTCATAGACCAGATGGCGGTAGGCCTTGTACGCCAGTGCGGAAATTTCTTCCAGCGCCGTTTCGAAGTCGTGCATCTTGTCGGCGTATTTCTTGTTCGGGTCTTCCGGCATCAGGCTGGCTTCAAGCGTTGCAGCGACCAGCAATTCAAGGTTACGGCTGCCGATTTCTGCATGCGAGAATTTGGATGCAATCATTTCACCCTGTTCTGTCAGGCGGATTTGTCCGTTGACGGTGCCGTGCGGTTGCGCCAGAATCGCTTCATAGGTCGGACCGCCACCGCGGCCGACGGTACCGCCACGGCCGTGGAACAGACGCAGTTTGACGCCCATTTCGTTGAACAGCTCGACGAGCTGTTTTTCAGCCTTGTAGAGTTCCCAGTTGGAAGTCGTGTAACCGCCGTCCTTGTTCGAGTCGGAGTAACCGAGCATGACTTCCTGAAGGTCGCCTTGTCTGCGTATCAGTTCGCGGACGAACGGAATGCTCATTGCCTGTTTCATGATGGTGGATGCCAGCCGCAAGTCGGGAATGGTCTCGAAAAGCGGAATGGCCATCAAATCCAGTTCGGCGTCGTTCCACTGGTGGTTGATGCCGCTGGTACCGTTGCGTTTCGGATGCAGCAGGCCGGATTCCTTTTGCAAAAGGTACACTTCCAGCAGGTCGGATACCGTTTCGGTATGCGAGATGATGTAATTGGTGATGGCGCGTTTTCCGTATTGTTCACGGATATAACGGGCAGTGCGCATGATTCTGAGTTCGGACGTGGTTTCTTCCGAATATTGCGCAAAAGGAGAATACAGCAGGCGCGGTTTGCTCAGTTCGCTGATCAGCAGTTCGACTTTCTTTTCTTCGGAAAGTCCGGCGTAATTCGGTTCGACCTGTGCTGCTGCGAAGATTTCCGTCAGGACACGTTCGTGGACATCGGAACTTTGACGCATGTCGAGTGTCGCCAGATGGAAACCGAAAATGTCGACAGCCGACTTCAGAAGTCCGAGTCTGAGGCGGACGATCAGTTCGCCGGCATTCTGATTGAGCGAATCGATCATGACTTGCAAATCGGCGCTGAATTCTTCAGGCGAAGCATAGGGTTCACCCACGCCGACTTCGCTGCGCGAGAGACTGGTCATGCCGTAGTCGCGTGCGGTAGCCGCCAGTCGTGAATAGATGGAAATCAGAACCCGGCGATACGGCTCATCGACACGGTGCATGGAGGTATCGGCCGATGCGTCGGCCATCTTTTGCAGTTCCGGACTGACATGGTTGAGCAGCGATGACATGGACAGCTCGGCACCCAGATTGTGGATTTCTTCCAGATAGAATTCCATAATCAGGTGGGATTGCCGTTCCAGTGCATGCAGCATGGTATCAGCATTGACATTGGGGTTGCCGTCGCGGTCGCCGCCGATCCAGCTGCCCATTTGCAAATATTTGCTTTCGGAACCGGGTGAGGGGATACCGTCGGCACTTTCAGGATATCTTTCTTCGATTTCTTCCTGGATGGTTCGGTAGAGTTCAGGCAGTTCTCGTAAAAAGGTGATCCGGTAGTAGGAAAGCGCATTGTTGATTTCATCGGCGACAGACAGGCGGGTATAACGCAAAAGCCGGGTTTGCCAGAGTGCTGCGATGCGTGCATACAGCATTTCGGTATTGTGTTTGCGTTCCTTGGGGGTCAGGTCGGTGTCGTGTTCGGCGAGCAGACGCGCGATTTCACGTTCGCTGTCCAGCGTGCTTTTGCGCTGGACTTCGGTGGGATGTGCGGTCAGAACAGGTGAAATGAAAGTCTCGCGCAGCAGTTTTTTGATGTCTGCGCCGGAAACGCCTGCTTTGTCGAGCATGTCCAGTGCGTAATTCAGGCTGCCTTTTTCCGGTGCTTCACCTGCGATTCGGGCAGCTCTGTATGCAAGATTGGCATGCTTGTCGACAGCGATGTTTGCGAGATGGGAAAAGTAGGAAAAGGCGCGGACGACGGAAATGGCATGGTTGCGGCTCAGATTTTTGAGCAGATTGTTCAGGGTATCGGCCGAGTACAGATTGGGATTGCGCCGGAAGCTGACAGCCGTACGCCGGATTTTCTCGACCAGATTGAAAATTTCTTCGCCTTCTTTTTCCCGGATGACATCGCCGAGCATGCGTCCGAGCATGCGGATATCTTCTTTTTCCGGTGCTTCCTGTAAGGATTGATGCAGATCTGCCATAGTG
>CASETG010000100.1 GCA_949290765.1 Oxalobacter formigenes
GAACCACCCCTTCCCATCCCGAACAGGACCGTGAAACGATTTCGCGCCGATGATAGTGCTGTAACCAGTGTGAAAGTAGGTTATCGTCAGGCAATTATCTATAAAGCCCCTGACACCCCGTCAGGGGCTTTTTCTTTATCCACACTCATCTTCTTTTCACTGAACGATTTCTGCATCGCTTCAGTTTCTTTTTCATTCCTTTGTCTCGTACGGCTTTCTCTGGGTTTTGCGTTTCAGACTGATTTTGTCCTGATACCTTTTTCATGTCTTTGCCGTTTTGCAGCATACACTACCCGTTTGCCGAGGTAGCGTTTTACGTATGTATTTGGTGCATGATGACAGGGTGTCATGTCTTTCGTTTCGTTTTCGGATGTTCCTGTTTTCTCACGGGAGATATTCGCGTGTCGAATATTGTATGGTTCAGATGATTTGCGATTATGAGAGATGATGTTGTGGCCTTATTTTCCGATGAAGTCAAATGCCAGGTTTTTCAGGGCTGTATCTGATTGGTGGTGCACGATACTGGCGTGGTCATTTATGACTGATGGTCCCTCGTCTCGGATGCATCATGGACGTATGCCTGTATTCGTCGGGTAATGCCGGAATTTGTTTTGAGTGTGCTGAAAGTGGCAAGGCTTGTGATGGGCGGTCACGCTATGAGGAAATAAAAAAAAGGACCAGTATGAAACTGGTCCTTTCTGAAACTGGCGCGGCTGGCAGGAATCGAACCCACGACCCCTTGGTTCGTAGCCAAGTACTCTATCCAGCTGAGCTACAGCCGCGAAAGATTTAATTATATCCTTTTTTTGGGGTTTGTGAATAGTTTTTTGATGTGTCGGGTGTAAAAATACGAAAATTTTTTGCATATCATGTAAAAGAAAGTTTATTGCGTCAAAAATGGTGTAAGCGCCATGACGGCAGGTACAATGACGAAGATTGGAAAACGTTCTCGTCGATCTGGATTATGCGAATATTATTTCATGGTTGGAATTTCCGGCGTGGTATTTCTGTAACCCTGCTTTGTTTGTATGTGGCGGCAACATCTTCATTGGCTGGACCCGCCGATAGGGATGGCTTGTCGTCGGATAGACAGGCTGCACCATCTGTTCAGATACCTCAGGACAATGTACTGAAGGATGATGTATCGCAGTCCGGTGAGATTGCGGGTGCGAAAAAAAAGGCAAGCGATGAGTTGCCACAGGTGCCGCTTACGAATGAGCTGTTGTATCAGATTCTGAGTGCGGATATCGCGGAGCAGAGGGGGCTCGATATTTATGCTTATGAGACGATGCTGGATGTCGCCAAGGAAACGAAGGATCCGCGTCTGGCAAGGCGTGCGGCGGAAATCGCCGTCAGCCAGCGCAAGGCGGAGGAAGCGCTGCGCGCCGTTCGTTTGTGGCATCGTCTTGCTCCCGAATCCGAAGAAGCTGAAAAGTACCTGTTCGGTTTTCTGGTGCTGGATAACCGCCTGGATGAAGTCAAGGAAATTTTTGCGACCAAACTGGCGGACACGACTTCCAATGAGGAGCGGGTCAGCCTGTTTTTCCAGCTTCAGCAGGTTCTGGCAGGAACAAAAGACAAGTCGGATGCGTTTGCCGTGATGGAAGATGTGTTGTCGCCATATCTGAATATGCCTGAGGCACATGTTTCGCTGGCGGTTTCTGCATTGCTGAAAAAGGATTCCGTTCGTGCTCAGGAAGAAGCGAAAAAAGCTCTGGTACTGAAACCCGACTCGGAGATGGCGGTTCTGACGTACGCTCAAGCGGTATCCAATACGACTGAAGCATCGGCGATATTGTATGGATTTCTTGAAAAATATCCGGAATCGAGAGAGGTCAGGATTTCGCTGGCACGTTTGCTGGTCGGGCAGAAGCAGTATGATCGTGCCAGACATGAGTTCGAGATATTGCTGAAGTCTGATTCAAATGATTTGACGGCGTTGTATTCGCTGGGATTGCTGGCGATACAGCAAAATGATTACACCGCGGCAGATACCTATTTTCAATCATATCTGGAGAATGCAGGCAAGGAGCAAAAAACAGCCGAGCAAAAGCAGCACGAGACGACACAGGTACTGTTTTTGTTGTCGCAAATAGCGGAGGAACGTCATCAGTATGACAAGGCACTTCAGTGGCTCTCGCAAATTACGCTGGATGATGATGACGAGGTGACGCTTGGCGTCGAAATACGTCGTGCGCAGATTTATGCGAAAAAGGGCGACATCAAACGTGCACGTGCGATTATTGCGGAACTTGAAAAACAAAATCCCTATGAGCGTGAACGATTGCTGTTGACGGAAGCGCAGATTTTAAAAGAAGTCGGCAAGCCGCAAGAAGCGTTGACGGTTTTGAAGGCAGGGCTGGATGAATTTCCTGACAATACCAGTATTCTTTACGATTATGCGCTGACTGCGGAGAATCTGGGGCAATATGAGTTGATGGAAGATTTATTGCGGCGGATCATAACCCTGGATTCGCGTCATCAGCAGGCATATAACGCACTTGGATATTCGCTTGCCGATCGCAATATCCGTCTGGATGAGGCCTATACCCTGATAGACAAGGCGCTCAAACTGGCGCCAGACGATCCCTATATTACAGACAGCATGGGATGGGTGTTGTTCAGGCAAGGCAAACTGGAAAAGGCGGAGCAATACTTGCGGCGTGCTTATGCCGTCAGGGCGGATAATGAAATCGCGGTTCATCTGGCAGAGGTTTTGTGGGTCAAGGGGGAACGTCAGGAAGCGAAATCCTTGCTCTGGCAAGTCAGAAAGAATGACCCGGAAAGCAAGTTGCTGCAAGAAACCCTGTCGCGTCTGGGAGTCAGGTTTTAGCCAGTGATGTTGTATTTCATCGGGGAGACAAATGGAGATAGCACATGTCGTTGCCATGGCGGAAAACCGTGTAATCGGAAAAAACGGTCAAATGCCCTGGCATATACCTGGAGAGCAGAAAATCTTTCGGAACCTGACGGTCGGCAAGGCGCTGATTCTCGGGCGTAAGACACATGAATCGATCGGGCGGGTCTTGCCCGACAGGACGACCATTGTCGTGACGCGCCAGCCTGATTATCGGGTGGAAGGTGCATATGTCGTGCATAGTGTGCAGGAAGGGATTGAACTGGCAGGTAAACTGGGGTTCGATCACATCGTCATCGGCGGAGGCGGAGAATTGTTTGCGGAGACATTGCCGATGACAGACCGGATTTATCTGTCAATTGTCCATGCCATCTTTGAAGGCGAAACATATTATCCTGATTTGCCGGATAATATGTTTGCCGAAATATCGCGCAAGGAAATCGATGCGTCGATTCCTTATGCTTTCGTGGAGCTGGAAAACGTCAAAAAACGGTAAGCCGGACGTCGTCGAGGCTTGCAACGTTCGCGTGTTTCAGATCAGTTGACCTGAAGGCTGCTTTTGACGTTTTTGACGCCTTCCACTTTCTTGACGACATCGATAGCTCGCTGGATTTGGCTTGCTGACGGCACGAAACCGCTGAGCAATACCTGGCCATGGTATGTTTCGACATGAATGCCTGAAGAGCTCAAATCGTGTGTATCGAACAGGGCGGCTTTGACCTTGGTGGTGATGACGGTGTCATCGATGTATTCCGATGCGCTCTGGTGTTGCTGCGATGTGGCACAGCCTGTCAGGCCGGTCAGAAAGACTGCCATGCAGAGAACGGTAATCGGTCTGGAAAGTTTCATGATATCCTCGCTGGGTGAGTGGTTTGTCGTCAGGGTTTGTTATGCACGATACCATGAAAGTCGTGAGGGGCGTGCATAATAATGTAATGTCTGTCATACAGGAACCGGGATTTGCCTGAAAGGACAACCATGCCGGTATCCTGAAACCTGTATCTGAACGTTTCAGTGCATACCGCTTTTGTACCGCCGTCATCGGTCAGGAAAAACAGTCGTTTCTGATGGGGTTTGCAGGCTGCATGGTGCACGCATATGCCGCTTCGTGAATAACGCATATCATCCTTTATTCCGCTTGAAGAATACTGTCAGTGAAGATACCGGTTCTGGCGGCGTTCCGGTTGAGAATACGCAAAAACAGTGCGTCATGACAGAGCCGGTCTTGTCCTGTAAATGGAAGTGTCGAAATACGGACGCTATTTGCCGGAATATCTTTGAAGCGGCGGCATGCCAGATTGGCTTGCAGCAAGGAAAATACGCTCGTTTCATGGATATGCAAAAAGCGGAAAGGCAGGAAAAGTCTTGTTAAAATAGGGGTTGCCGGAAACCGGATGTTTTTCGGCACATGTCCAACGCTACACCAACACTGGAGTGTCTGAATGAATTATGAAGAATCATCCCGTGGTATTTCCATCACGATTTCGGCGGCGATTGCAAAGGAAGCCAAAGAGAGTTTTGCGCATGCCGACTGGGCCAAGAACATTCCGACTTATCTGCTCTTGAGAGGGGATGACGAGATCACGATTTCATATAACGACCTCGATGAGATTGCCAAGGACTGGGTGCTGGAAAAGTTGACGCAGGGCGGGCATCGTGCCATGGCAGGAACCGTGGCCAGTCTGAAAGCCGCATCGAAGGATCCGGCAAATATCGTGATTTTCGATTTGGTGGTGTTGGCGCAGGCACTGGGTGAATATATCAAGCAGGATGCCATCGATGGCTGGCTGTACACCATTGGCGAAGATGGGGAACATTTGCCCTGGCTGGTGACCGATGTGGCCTATCAGGAAGCGTCCAATGCGCCGCCTTGCGTCGCCGTCTATCTGACGGCCAACAGTATTCCGACGCGCAAGGACGATATGATTCGGCCGGCGACACGGGTATCCTACTTCTTTGCGGAGGATGTGCAGTTCAAGAAAATTGCCGATGTGCTGGCGATGAAAGGATACATGAAGGAATCGCCCGAGTTGAAGGCGGCCTATCTGCAATCCCTGAAAGTGTTTTCGGAAATTCTGCCGAAGATGAACAGTCAGTTCTGGGCAACCGGTAGCGGCATGGAAGTGGATATGGATGAAAGGACACACCATCCGGAAATGGTGGTGCTCGATGCGCCGTGTCGTGTCATCAATGACGAGGGACTTTTGCATCGGAAGTTCTTTACAAGAACCAACTCGCCATTCTGGGAAAGTTTCGGACTGGATTTCAATGAAATCCCCGTTCATCCGCAAATACTGTGTTTCAATCTGGAAACGCATACCAATATGTGGATTCACGTGGATAATCTCAAGGATTACCAGTATGACGCTTCGCTCAGGGAAAAGCTGATTTTGCCGGAAGAGCATCGCGATCTGATCGATATCCTGACGCAGGACATGGATATCCTGATGGATGACATTGTGGCAGGCAAATCCGGGGGAACCACGATTTTGTGCAAGGGAGCTCCGGGTTTGGGCAAAACCCTGACGGCAGAAGTGTATTCTGAAGTCGTAGGAAGACCCTTGTACCGCGTGCATTCCGGACAGCTTGGCGTTATGTCCGAGAATGTCGAAAAGAATCTCGAACGAGTGCTGAAACGTGCCCAGCGATGGGGAGCGGTCATGCTGATCGATGAAGCGGATGTCTATATCCGTCGTCGTGGCAACGATATCGACCATAATGCCGTAGTCGCGTCGTTTCTGAGAACACTGGAATATTTTCACGGTTTGCTGTTTTTGACGACCAATCGTGTCGATGATGTGGATGACGCGATCGCATCGCGCTGTATTGCCACGATTCGCTATTCCGTGCCGAAAAATGAAGACGCAAAACGTATCTGGAATGTATTGTCCACGCAATTCCAATTTCCGTTGTCGGATACGCTGGTTGACAGCCTGGTGACGCATTTCAGCGGTATTTCCGGTAGAGATATCAAGGAGTTGCTGAAGCTCACGGCCAAGTGGTGCCGTCAGAAGAATGTTGCGCCGACGCTGGATGTATTCAAGACATGCGCACAGTTCAGGGGAATGTAGCCGACTTGTTGAGTGTTTATTGCGGAGTATCAAGCAGGCATGCCGGGTGTTTTCTTATTCTGAGCTTGTTGTGTCACGGCAGGCACACATAACGTGAATTAATTTTTATGGAGCTCATGATGAAAAAAATATCCCATTCCGCACTGTTTGCCGTATTGTCGGTAATGGCTGGCGCCGCTTTTTCCGCCACTTATTATCCGCCGTCCGAAATTGTGGAAACCACCGACCCGGCAGCCGCGCAGGCCGTCATGCAACAGGCTCAGGAAATCCGGATGCAGGAATCCGGATCGGTGCCTCCCGCGAAACAGAAGGTTAAAAAGAGCAAACACGGCAAGAAAAAAGCGTCCACCAGACAGATGCAGCAAGATATGGATGATATGTCCGGCGAGTGATCGTGTTGTATGAGGGTGGCAAGGCATGAAACGTAAGGCCGGCGTCAAGGATATTTGCCATGGCCGGACAAAATGAACCGGCTGCTTTTCAGGAACATCGGATATGGCTTCAGGCATCAGCCTGAAGCCATATTTTTTATTGTTCGCGCATGAACAGGTATGCACACAATAACGGGACCGGACGACCGGTCGCACCTTTTGCGGAGCCGCTTCGCCATGCCGTTCCGGCGATATCCAGATGAGCCCAGGTATATTTGCGCGTGAAGCGCTCCAGGAAACAGGCGGCCGTGACAGAACCTGCCGGTTTGCCGCCGATATTGGCCATGTCTGCGAAATTCGATTTCAACTGTTCCTGATAGGCGTCCTCGATCGGGAGACGCCAAACAGGATCGTTGAATTGCCGTGCGGCGGCAATCAAATCGTCAGCCAGTTTATCGTGCGCTTCGTCATGTCGAGTGAACAGACCGCTGTTGATGTGTCCCAGTGCGACGATACATGCACCGGTCAGTGTCGCGATATCGATGACGACGGCCGGATTGAATTTTTCCGCATAAGTCAGTGCATCGCACAGGATGAGGCGACCTTCGGCATCGGTATTGAGAATCTCGATGGTTTGCCCCGACATGGATGTCACGATATCGCCGGGTTTGTTGGCATGTCCGGACGGAAGATTTTCACATGCGGGAATGATACCGATGATGTTCTGCTGCAATCCGAGTTCCCCGATTGCCTTGAATGTACCGAGAACGGCGGCAGCTCCGCACATATCGAATTTCATTTCATCCATGCCTGCGCCCGGTTTGAGCGAGATGCCGCCGGAGTCGAAAGTGATACCCTTGCCGACCAGAACGACAGGTGTATCCTTGGGAGTTCCTTTCATATGCTTGAGGACGATGAACTTGGGTGGTTCATCGCTTCCTTTCGCGACAGAGAGGAAACTGCCCATTTTAAGCGATTCGATTTGTTTCCTGTCGAGAATTTCGAGACCGAATTTGTAGGTTTGCGACAAATCTTTTGCCTGTTTCGCAAGATACGACGGCGTGCAGATATTGGCAGGCAGGTTACCCAGATCGCGTGCCAGGGTCATGCCAGCCATGACGGCCTTGGCACGGCGCAGTGCTTCCGTTGCCATGGCTTCCTGTTCCGAAGGGATGTAAAATGACACCTTCCGGAGTTTGGCAGACGGCTCTTTCGAGCTTTTCATCGCATCGCTTCGGTAAAACTGGCTGTGCAGTTCGGAAAGAATGGTGTAAATCGACCACGATACATCGCGACCTGATACCGAATCCAGCGGCAGTGCGACGAGCATGTCGCAGACGTTGAGCGGTTTGACGGCCTTGATTGCGGCATCGATGGCCTGTCTGAAGTCTTTTTCTGTCGACGGTTTCTTGCCAAGCCCGAGCAGAAGCAATCGTTTTGCCGCAACCTTTTCCGGAAAACCGATGAGCAGCGAGGACCCGGCCTTGCCGCTGATGTCGCCGCTTTCCAGCGCGCGCGTGATGGCGCCGCCCGTGTCAAGAGCGATGGCTGCGTCGGTCAGCCTGTGGTCATCGTATATGCCGATAACGATACAGTCGGTATCAAGCGTGTTCAGAGAGTTTTTTTTGTCAGCTGTTTTTGTGCTAAAGTCCATTTTTTGAAATCCTCCATGCTCCATTATAACTTCTCATGATTTTTCAACGTGCGCTTAAACGTGAGCTGTACAGTACGGCGGGCGGTGTATTTTTGACGTTGTTCACGATTACCGTCACGATGATGCTGATTCGCATACTGGGACAAGCTGCCAAGGGGAGAGTTGCATCGGAAGACGTGATTGCGCTGATCGGTTTTACGGCCTTGAACTATATGCCGATCATTCTGATTCTCACAGGTTTTGTTGCAGTGTTGCTGGTCGTGACGAGAAGTTATCAGGATTCCGAAATGGTCGTCTGGTTCGCATCCGGACAGAGTCTGACGAAATGGCTGCGACCTGTACTGGAATTCGCATTGCCGATCGTGGTCCTGGTCGCGCTCCTGGGGTTCGTCGCGACGCCATGGGCATACCGTCAGAGCGCAGAATTTCGTGAAAGATTTGAAAAACGTGAGGATATTGCCAGAATTTCTCCGGGAAAATTTCAGGAATCGGCAGCGGCGCAAAGAGTGTTTTTCGTCGAAAAAATGTCCGATGATTTGAATACCGTCGGCAACGTTTTCATCAACTCGGTCAAAAACGGTGAAGTGATTACGGTAGTTTCGCAAAACGGAACCATCGAAACGAATGAGCAGGGCGAGAAATTCGTGGTACTGGAAGACGGGGTGCGTTATGACGAGACGTTGGATCAGTCCGATTTCCGTATCATGGAATTTGAAAAATATACTGCGTATATTGCGCCGAAAGGCGATGTGTCCGTATCGGACAATTCGACGCGTTCCATGACGACCCTTGAACTGTTGCAGGATACGAACAGCAAGAAAAAGGGGGAACTGGTCTGGCGTATCGGTTTGCCATTCATGGCGGTATTGCTCATGTTACTGGCGATTCCGCTGGGATTCGTCAATCCGAGGGCAGGGCGATCTTTCAATCTGATTATCGCGGTATTGCTGTATATGACATACAGCAATTTGTCGAGCTTTATCCAGGCCTATGTCGGGCAAAACAAACTGGCTTTCGGTCTGGGATGGTGGCCACTGCATCTCGTGGTGGCACTGATCGTCGTCATGCTGTTCGCGCTACGTCTGGGAGTCAATAGCCGGTATCATCCCTATGCGCTGTTTGCCGCCATGAAACACCGGCGTTTGCAGGCGAAAAGGAACCGGTCATGAAAATCCTGCAACGTTATTTTTTATCCGAGATCATCAAATCGGTTGTTTTCATTCTGGTCGCTTTTCTCGGGTTGTTCGCTTTTTTCGATTTGATCGGCGAGTTGTCGTCTGTCGGGCGTGGCGGATACCAGTTGCATCATGTATTTGTCTATATCCTGCTGGGATTTCCAGGGTACATTTATGAGCTGATGCCATTTGCCGTACTGATTGGAACGATTTATGCCATGGCACGGTTTGCGTCCAATTCGGAATTCACGATCATGCGGGTCTCGTCTCTTTCGACAAGGGATGCCTGCGTGATGCTGGCCAAGGTTGGTGTATTGTTTCTGGCTTTCACCTTTCTGGTCGGCGAAGTCCTGACACCGGTGTCCTCGCGAATGGCATCCGAATTCAGGAACGGTCTGATCGGCAAGAATATTTCAGACAAATTCCGTACCGGTATGTGGAGTCGTGACACGATTCGGGAAAACGGACGTGATGGCGAAGTCACGGGATCGCGATTCATCAATATAAAATCCATGCGAGTCGACGGTACGATCGAACAGATCAAGCTGTATGAATTCAATACGGATATGGAACTGGTCAAAATCATTGCTGCAGACAAAGGTGTCTATCTGGGCAATCGGGAATGGCGGTTCGATGGCGTAACGGAATCGCAGGTCAAGACTGCTCAACGGAAGAAAGATGCGCGCTTTCCTGAATCGGCACCCCATCTGGATATTCAGAAGTACGATACCATGCAGGTCATATCCGATGTGACGCCGGATATTTTGTCGGTCATATCAGTCGACGCCAACAAGATGTCGGCCTATGAACTGGCGCTTTATAATCAGCATCTTGTTGAAAACAAACAGGATGCGACCAGTTATCAGATAGCATTCTGGAAAAAAATCATATATCCTTTCTCAGTCTTCGTCATGATGGCACTGGCATTGCCATTTGCGTATCTCCATTTCCGATCGGGCGGTGTCAGTCTGAAAATCTTTACCGGTATCATGATCGGGGTGGCGTTTATTCTGATCAACAACCTGTTCTCGCATGTCGGGTTGCTGAATACGTGGCCACCATTCCTGACGGCGGTCATTCCAAGCCTGTTGTTCCTGATACTGGCGGTTTTCGCACTCTGGTGGGTGGAACGACATTGATTTTTTGAGCCCGTTTACAAGGATGGCATGGTCGCTGATGTGGCGCCGTCCCCGTAAGTCGGAATTTCGAGGCGTCAATCTGTGACCCGATTTAACCATAACGAGACTCAAAATGAATTTGCATCAGTTACGTTTTGTTCGTGAAGCGGTTCGGCAGAATTTCAATCTGACCGAGGCTGCCAAGGCATTGTTCACTTCGCAGCCAGGTGTTTCCAAGGCGATTATCGAACTCGAGGATGAACTGGGCGTCGATATCTTCCGGCGTCATGGCAAGCGTATACGCGGATTGACAGAACCGGGGCGCATGATTCTCAATTCTATCGAGCTGATCATGCAGGAAGTGGATGATCTGAAACGGATCGGAAAAGAGTATGCCGCACAGGATTCCGGAAGCCTGACGGTGGCGGCGACCCATACACAGGCCCGTTATTTCCTGCCGAAAATCATTCCCGATTTCATGCAGAAGTATCCGAAAGTCAAATTGTCCCTGCTGCAGCGCAAGACGGACGATATCGCCGAGATGGTGTTGCTGGATCAGGCCAATCTGGCGGTCGTGACGGATTATGTGTCGGATCAGGATGGCTTGATTACCTTGCCTTGCAACCAGTGGGAATTCCATCTGGTCGTCAAGCCGGATCATCCATTGAACGATGTGAAGATGTTGACGCTTGAAGAAATCGCGAAATATCCCATCATCACGTATGACAAGATATTCTATGGCAGAAGCCGTATCGAGCATATTTTCCAGCAACGCAATGTCAAACCGGATATTTTGCTGGAAGTCATCGACGCGGATGTCATCAAAACCTATGTGGAACTGGGACTTGGGGTCGGCATCATCGTCGGGATGGCATTCAATCCGGAACAGGATGTCAATTTGCGCTCCATTCCCGTCGGGCATCTTTTCGGAACAGGGCGTTCCAGTATCCTGATTCGTAAAAATGCCTATTTGCGCGGATATATCTATGCGTTCATCGAAATGATTTCCCCCAATCTGACGCGTAAACTCGTCGAAAAAGCCTTGCTCGATGAAACGGAGAATTACGAGCTTTGAGCGAAAGGCGCGGATTACCGTGCCAGAGTTTCCCAGACTTTCAGCAGGCGTTTGACCGAAACGGGGAAGGGCGTGCGCAATTCCTGCGCAAAAAGCGATACGCGCAATTCCTCAAGTTGCCAGCGATAATCGGCGATTTTGGGGTCGTTCGTCATGGGCTGTTGCCGGTGTTCTTTCAGAAACCTGAAATAGGGGGTTGCCGCCTGATGCCAGCTTGCCAGCTGGACCTTGTCACGTTGCGGGTCGTTGCGGCATTTGTCGATGCGGATGCTGCAAGCTTTCAGATAACGTGGAAAATGTTTGAGCCGCTCCAGCGGATTGTCTGTAATGAACGATTTGTCGATCAGTCGCGCCAGTTGCTCGTTGATATCGGAGAGGGTCTGATCATGGGCGCGGATTGACGGCAGCTTCTTCTGGATGTTCTGGTATTCCGTCAGGATTTGCTGGACGACTCGCGCGATTTCGTTGCATATCAGACCGACACGCGCCTTGCCGTCGTTTTTTCTTTTCTCGAATTCGGATGCGCAGTCCGGTAGTGGCTGGTAAAGAAAGGCGGCATCCAGTGACGCTTGCAAAATACGGTCGCGCAATTCTTCCTGGGTGCCCAGTTTGATGAATTGCATGCCCATCTGTGTCAGTCCGTTGATGTTTTTTCCAAGGAAGCGGAGCTGGTCTTTCAGCTGCAAGGCGAACAGCCTGCGCAGGCCTGCGCGATGCAGACGGGTCGCGACGGCCGGTTCGTCGAATACCTCGATTTCACAATGCGTGGTTTTGTCAACCAGCGCCGGATAACCGATCAGGGATTGTTTGCCGCGTGTGATTTCAAGCAGTTCGGGCAACGGCTCGAAATTCCATGTCGTGATTTTCTCGACCGGTGCCGGTATATCGGTCCCTGCGGTAGCCGGCATCATCTGTCGTGTTGTCTTTTGAGAGGCCGTGTTTTCCTGTTTTACGGATGCGCGCAATTCTGCCAGCTGCTGGAAAGCGGTGCGTGCCTGCTTGCCAAGGCCGGATTGCAGTGTCGCCAGATTGCGTGACATTTCCAGCATGCGGCCATGTTCATCCACAACCTTGAAGTTCATGAACAAATGCGGTGGCAGTGTTTCCAGGCGGAAATCTTCTTTTTTCGCGACTGCGTTGGTTTGTTCGCGGATATCGGCCATGATGGCATCGAGCAGCGTTCCGGAACCGAAAGCGCCTTTTTCGCGGATACGCGTGACGAACGAGGCGGCATAATCGGGCAGCGGAACACAATGTTTGCGCAGTTTTTGCGGCAGGGACTTGATGAGCAGCTGTGTCTTTTCTTTCAGCATTCCCCAGACCAGCCATTCGCAGCGTTCGGCATTGATTTGATTCAGCGCATAAATCGGAATGGTCAGGGTGATGCCGTCCCGTACATTGCCTGGTTCGAAATGGTAGGTCAGCGGCATGTCGATACCCGCCAGATGAAGCGTTTTCGGGAACAGTTCGGTCGTGATGCCGGCTGCTTCGTGACGCATCAGATCGTCACGGTTCAAAAACAGCAGGCGCGGATTATCCCTTGTGGCATCGCGATGCCATTTTTCAAATGAAAAACCGTTGATGATATTGTCAGGCAGATGACGGTCGTAAAAAGCGGCGATCAAACTTTCATCGATCAGCACGTCAGTACGTCTGGACTTGTGTTCCAGATTCTCGATTTCACGCATCAACCGCTGGTTATGAGCGAAAAATGGCGCACGTGTGTCAAAATCCCCGTTGACCAGTGCTTCACGAATGAAAATATCGCGCGCTTCCCCGGGGTGAATCTGGCCGTAGTGGATACGGCGCTGGTTATAGACCACCAACCCGTAAAGTGTGGCGCGCTCGAAAGCGGAAACCTGTGCGGGACGTTTTTCCCAGTGCGGGTCGCTCCAGGATTTTTTCAAGAGATGGCTGCCGACTCGCTCGAGCCATTCCGGCTGGATTTGGGCGATGCAGCGCGCATACAGGCGGCTGGTATCGACCAGTTCTGCAGCCATGATCCAGCGCCCGTTTTTGCGTGCCAGTGGCGACCCTGGCCAGATATGAAAGCGGATGCCGCGTGCACCGAGAAAAACGGCTGCGTCTTCCGTTTTGCAACCGATGTTTCCCAAAAGACCGGTCAGCAATGCCAAATGCAGTTGTTCATAGGTGGCGTCCGATTCATTGAGGCGCCAGCCACGCTCGCGAACGATGGTCAACAGTTGCGAGTGAATGTCGCGCCATTCACGCAATCTCAAAAAAGAAAGGAACTGGTTGTGACAGCTTTCACGCAACAGGCGGTTGGATTGCTTGTTTGCGAGCGCATCATCAAACCATTGCCAGATTTTGAGATAGGTGATGAATTCGGAACGGCTGTCGGCGAATTTGCGATGCGCGTTATCGGCGGCATCCTGTGCGTCAATCGGACGTTCACGCGGGTCCTGAATGGACAATGCCGATGCGATGATCAGGATTTCTTTCAGGCATTGATGCTCACGTGCTGCCAGAATCATCCTTCCGATGCGAGGATCCAGCGGCAACATGGACAGCTCGTGTCCGACCGGTGTCATCTGGTTGCGTTCGTCGAGTGCGCCCAGCTCCTGAAGCAGCTGGTAACCGTCGGCGATGGCACGTTTGAGCGGCGGCTCCATGAACGGGAAGGTGTCGACTTCTCCCAGTTTCAGGGACTTCATACGCAAAATGACGGAAGCAAGGGAAGAACGAAGGATTTCCGGCGCAGTATAAGGCGGCCTGAAAGCGTAATCCTGCTCGTCGTACAAACGGATGCAAATACCCGATGCGATGCGGCCGCAACGACCGGCACGCTGGTTGGCGGCTGCCTGCGAGATCGGTTCGACATGCAGCTGTTCGACCTTGTTGCGGTAACTGTACCGTTTGACGCGTGCCAGTCCCGTGTCTATGACGAAATGGATGCCCGGGACGGTCAGGGACGTTTCCGCGACATTGGTCGCCAGAATGATCCGGCGCCCGTTGGTCGGTCTGAAAATCTTTTCCTGTTCCTGGGCGGAAAGTCTGGCATAAAGCGGCAGAATCTGCACATGTGGCGGATGGTGTTTTCTGAGCGCTTCCGCCGCTTCCCGTATTTCACGTTCACCCGGCAAAAAAACGAGCGTATCGCCAGACCCTGTACGGAACAGTTCGTCGACGGCGTCGACGATGGCATCCATCAGGTCGCGGGTCTGGCGGGTGTCGGATTTGTCTTTCGCTTCGTCAGGCCGGCTATCCAGAATCGGTCGGTAGCGGATTTCGACAGGATAAAGCCTGCCGGAAACCTCGATGACCGGAACGGTTTCATGCTCGTTGGAAAAATGACGCGCAAAACGTTCCGCATCGATTGTCGCCGAAGTGATGATCAGTTTGAGATCGGGACGTTTGGGCAACAGTTGTTTGAGGTAGCCCAGCAGAAAGTCGATGTTCAGGCTGCGTTCGTGAGCTTCGTCGATAATGATCGTATCGTACTGTTTCAGCAGACGGTCGTTCTGGGTTTCCGCCAGCAGGATACCGTCAGTCATCAGCTTGATGGATGCGCCGGGGCCGATTTTGTCGGTGAAACGTATTTTGTAACCGACGATTTCCCCGGGAGGCGAATTCAGTTCGCGTGCGATACGGTTGGCCGTTGTGCTGGCGGCGATACGCCGGGGTTGGGTGTGACCGATCAGACCCGTTTGTCCGCGTCCGAGTTCAAGACAGATTTTCGGCAGTTGGGTGGTTTTTCCGGAACCGGTTTCTCCGCAAACCACGACTACCTGATGATCGCGTATGGCTTGCGCGATTTCGTCACGCCGTGCGGAAACCGGCAGTTCCTCGGGATAGACAATCGGTGGAACAGGCGCGCGCGTGGTTCTGTCGGATACGGGCTTCAATGGACGGGAAGAACGTGGTTTTTTGGATAAAGATTCGGGAGCACTCATGTCGGTGCGCATTATAATCGTAAAGATAAGCGATTGTCTTGAAAAGACAGTCCGTTGCGGCTGCTGCCGCCCGTATGACGCGGCAGGCAAGTCCTGATGTACCGATAATCTGTTGGCTGGATAGTCCGTTATGGAAGAACAATTTGTTAAGTGGTTGCGTTCGGTCGCACCCTATATTCATGCGTTCCGGGGGCAAACGTTCGTCGTCGCATTTCCCGGAGAGCTGGTAAAGGCCGGCATGCTGCCGGTTCTGGCGCACGATATTTCCCTGTTGCATGCGCTGGGTATCAAGGTGGTCATCGTGCACGGCTCGCGTCCGCAAGTGGAAGAGCAGCTTGAGTTGCGCCACGTCAAGAGCCGTTACTATAACGGGACGCGGATCACTGACCCGGAAGCGCTGGAATGTGCGAAAGAAGCGGCCGGGGAACTGAGACTGGATATCGAGGCGGCTTTCAGCCAGGGATTGCCCAATACACCGATGGCGCATGCGGAAATACGCCTGATTTCCGGGAACTTCGTGACGGCAACACCGCTCGGCATTCTGGAAGGCATCGACTTGCAATGGACAGGCAAGGTCAGAAAAATCGCCTATGACAGCATTCATCCGATTCTTGCATCGGGCGATCTGGTCTTGCTTTCGCCGCTGGGCTATTCTCCGACCGGTGAAGCGTTCAATGTCCGCATGGAAGATGTCGCCGTTTCCGCTGCGCTGGCATTGCACGCACACAAACTGATTTTTCTGACGGAAACACCGCTGGTGCATGACGCCGAAGGCAATGAGGTTCGTGAAATCACCTCGCAGCGCGTGGAAGGTCTGTTGAAGACAGGACATCTTTCGCAGGAAGCGGCTTCCTATCTTCGGTATGCCGCCAAGGCTTGTATCGGTGGAACGCCAAGAACACATATCGTTCCGTATGAAACGGATGGTTCGATTCTTCTGGAATTGTTTACCCATGACGGTATCGGTACCATGGTCACGTATGAGAATGTGGAATTTCTCAGGGAAGCGACTATCAAGGATGTCGGAGCGATTCTCAAACTGATCGAGCCGTTCGAGGCCAACGGTACACTGGTCAAGCGCGGTCGTGAATTGCTGGAACGGGAAATCGAATATTTTTCGGTTATCGAGCATGATGGCGTGATTTTCGGATGTGCCGCACTGTATCCTTTCCCTGCTGAAAAGATGGCGGAAATGGCGTGTCTGATCGTCGACCCCGAAGTTCAGGGGGAGGGCGACGGCGAGCGGATTCTGAACCATATGGAAGACCGTGCGCGTTCGCTGGGTTTCGACAAACTGTTCATCCTGACGACGCAGACAGCGCACTGGTTTTTACATCGCGGGTTTGAGTATGCCAGTGTCGAGGAGCTGCCGAAAGATCGTCAGCGGATGTATAACTGGCAGCGCAAATCACAGGTACTTATCAAGAAACTTTGACGGGCCGGACAGGTTCCAATACAAAACATATCATTCATGGAGGAGTGTATGACGCGAATCGTTCATTGCATCAAGCTGGACAAGGATGCGGAAGGACTGGATTTTCCGCCTTATCCGGGAGAACTGGGCAAAAGGATTTATGAAAACGTTTCCAAAGAAGCATGGCAGGCATGGGTACGCCTTCAGACGATGCTGGTCAACGAATATCGTCTGAACATGGTCGATGCCAAAGCGAGGGCTTATCTCAAGGAACAGATGGAAAAACACTTTTTCGGCGAAGGTGCCGATCAGGTTGCGGGATATACCCCGGAAAAGCAGTGAAAAACGTGACCGGATTGCCGGCAAAGTACGTTATGATTGAAAGGCAGCACGCGTTTTCTTGTAACGAAATCAGGAGAAAATCATGCTTGATTCTTTGAGGGAAGCCGGAAAAAGCATCGGACGCGAACTCAATCGCGCATGGGAAAGTCTTTCCGATGGCTGGCGTGAGTTGCTGAGCCGGTGCAGTAACGCGCTGGTTCATTTCGAACGTTCGGGATACGGCGGTGACAACGACCAGTTTCCACGCTGGAGCCTGATGAACGCCGAAGTCGAGGAAACGCCTGATGAATTGTTCGTCAGGCTGGAAATGCCGGGTGTCGGCAAGGAAAGTTTCTCGATCAGAATCGTCGGCAATACCCTTTTCATCCGTGGGGAAAAGCGGCTGGTTCGCGAAAGCGAAGGAAGTACTTACCATCTCGTCGAACGTGCCTATGGCACATTTGAACGGACGATCGTATTGCCGAAAAATGTCGATAGCGAAAAATCGCAGGCAAGCTATGTCGATGGTATTTTGTCGATTCGTTTGCCCAAGGCCGTCAGCGAAACTGTCAGAAACATTCCGGTGGAATGAGCGGCAGGCCGTCTGGCATGACAAGAAAGGAGTCTCAGATGACAATGACGATAAGTTCACCTGCATTTGCGCATAACGAAATGATGCCTGCGCGTTATACCTGTGAGGGAGACAATATTTCTCCGCCGCTGGAATGGACTGCGCCGCCTTCCGGTACGAAAAGTCTGGTCATGATTTCGGATGACCCGGACGCACCCGATCCGGCAGCGCCGAAAATGACCTGGGTACACTGGGTACTGTACAACCTGCCGCCGGTTGCCATGACATTGCCGGCCGGCGTGGCCGACAGCGATTTGCCAAAAGGTACCGGAATCGGTATCAATGACCGCCAGTATGCGGGATATAGCGGTCCCTGTCCGCCGATCGGAACGCATCGCTATTTCTTCAAACTGTATGCGCTCGACACGGTATTGCCCGATCTCGGCAATACGACCAAGGCCGAAGTGGTCAAGCGGATGGAAGGTCACATACTGGCCCAGTCAGAAGTGATCGGGCTGTATGTCCGCAAGGAAAATGCCTGATTGGGATACCCCGGCAAAGCGACAAAAAAGCGTTTCCTGATATTGGAAACGCTTTTTTGCAATGATGCGACGGTTCATCCGTTTTCGTGAGATGTGTTTTTCCCGTCGTCGATGAGGCCGCAGCGGATGGCGTCATCGACGGTTTCGAGAAATACGAACTGCAAGCGGTTCCGGGCGTCTTCGGGAATGTCGTCCAGGTCGCGTTTGTTTCTGGCGGGAAGCATGACCGTGCGGATGCCGGCACGCAATGCAGCCAACACTTTTTCGCGGATACCTCCCACAGGCAAGACCAGACCGCGCAAACTGATTTCGCCGGTCATGGCGTGGTCGCTGGCAATCGGTTTGCCCATCATGACGGAAGCCAGTGCCAGAAACATGGCGACACCGGCACTGGGGCCGTCCTTCGGAATGGCGCCGGCCGGAACATGGACATGGATTTCGCTGTTCTCGAATTGCTCGGCAGCGATGCCCAGACTGTCGGCATGCGCCTTGACAAGCGTCAGGGCGGCCTGAGCACTTTCTTTCATGACATCGCCCAGCTGGCCAGTCAGCGTCAGCCTGTTGCGACCGGGGACACGGCTGGCTTCGATAAAGAGGATATCGCCGCCGACCGGTGTCCACGCCAGTCCGGTCGCGATACCTGGCATGCTGATACGCATGGCTGTTTCACTGTCATAAAGCGGTGCGCCGAGAATATCAGAGATGTCGCCGGAATCGATGGATACCTTTTCCGTATCGCCTTCCGCGATTTTCATGGCGGCATGGCGAAATACGCTGCCGATTTGCCGTTCCAGCTCGCGGACACCTGCTTCACGCGTGTAATGGCCGATAATATCTCGAATAGCCTGCTCCGTAATCGTGCAGTTTTCCGGTGTCAGGCCGTTTTCGGACAGTTCACGCCGTATCAGGTAGCGCAGTGCGATTTGTGTTTTTTCCTGTTCCGTATAACCCGGAATCTGAATCATTTCCAGCCTGTCGCGCAAAGGTCCCGGGATGGTGTCGGGCATGTTGGCGGTACAGATGAACAGAACCTTCGACAAATCGAAAGGCACGCCAAGATAGTTGTCGCGGAATGTATTGTTCTGTGCAGGGTCCAGCACTTCAAGCAAGGCAGCTGAAGGATCGCCCTGGACACCGCTGCCTAGCTTGTCCACTTCGTCCAGCAGGATGACGCAGTTGTTTGTTCCCGCGCGGCGAATCGCCTGCATGATATTGCCGGGAAGCGCACCGATATAGGTACGCCGGTGACCACGGATTTCCGCTTCGTCGTGTACGCCCCCCATGCTGACACGCACGAAACGGCGGCCGGTCGCTCTGGCGATGCTTTGTCCAAGCGAAGTCTTGCCGACGCCCGGAGGGCCGATGAAACACAGGATCGGGCTTTTGCCTTCCGGATTGAGCTTGTGGACTGCCAGAAATTCAAGAATACGTTTCTTGATTTTTTCAAGGCCGTAGTGGTCTTCGTCGAGAATGCGGCGCGCTTCGCGAATGTCCGTCCGGTCCTCGGACGATACGGCCCATGGCAGTTCCGCCAGATATTCCAGATAGTTTTGCAGCATGGAATATTCACTGGAAGAGTCCGGCATGTTTTTCAGGCGGTTCAATTCCTTGCGTGCATGGGCATGCACTTCTTCGGGCATGCCGGCCTTTTCGATTTTTTCTGCCAGCGCTTCGGTTTCGGATGAAGAATCATCTATGTCACCGAGCTGTGTCTGGATGGTTCTGAGCTGTTCACGCAACAGCGCCTCGCGCTGGCGGTCATCCAGCCGATTCCGCGTTTTTTCGTCGATATCCTTGCTGACGCGCAGTACCTCGAGCCGGTAAGACAGATGGGATAACAGCTTGTCGATACGTTCCTTGAGATCGACCGTTTCCAGAATATCCTGTTTTTCGGCAGTCGTGAGATCCATCAGTCCCGTCATCAGATCGGCAAGGAGAGAGGCCGATGTGACATTGCTGACGGACTCAGACAATTCTTGCGGGATTTGCGGCAACATTTGCAAAATATCGAGCGCGCGTTGCTTGAGCTGCACCATCCGTCCCTCGATTTCCACATTGTCTTCCGGTTCTTCGGACAGTTTTTCGATGCGAGCGACCAGAAACGGATAGCCCGGCAGCAGTTCCAGCAACCGGAAGCGTCCTTCTCCCTGGCAGACGATATGATGCGCTTCGGAAGATGCCGCGACATAACGCAGGATGCTGGCAGTTGTGCCGATGGGGTACAAATCGTCCTGTGCAGGGGCGACGGTTTCGGGATTGCGCTGCAAGACGATACCGATCTGGCGATCGGCTTTCATGGCGGCCTGTGCCGCCAGCAGCGACTTTTCGCGGGCGATGGTGACGGGAACGACCATACCCGGAAACAGCACCATGTTCCTGACCGGAATGATGATGATGGCATCTTCGGGGACAGGGGGGATGGCGTTGGTCTCACCGGAAAGGTCTTCCGGCAACGGAGATTGGGTGTTGAGTTCTGGCATAGTCATGATATAGAGATTATCCGAGTTTGTTCAGGGTCAGGCGCAGGCAGCCGTTTTTGACGATGTTTTCCAGTAACTGGAAATGTCCGTCCGGCAGGTTGATCCTTTTTTCGAAACGTCCGTAAGGAATCTCAAGTCGCCGGATGACCGTATTGGCAGACAAGGCGGCCTGACGTTCTCCTATGACATGGATACAGTTGTTTTCGATGGAAACCGTAATGTCCGATACATCCACTCCCGGAAGGGCGACGAGAATGTGCAAGTAACGGCCGGTTTCGAATATGTCCACCGGCGGCTCCCAGACAGGGCCGTGGGCAGCCGGTTTGCCCAGCTGGAAAAAGCGGCGGTGGAGCTGGTCGGCCTGTTCCAGCATTTTCAGTGCGTGAAGCCACATGGCACCGGCCGGATCGCGAAACTTGGTCATCGTGTTATCCGTTCAGAGAAATGACATGAAAGAGACAGGACGTTTTGCTGGCGCGAAATCATGATTGTCCGGAAGGCGTGGTCATGCGGAAAGAAAGTATGCCGTCCGGCAAAGGTTTTAATCGTGACCAAAAAACGCCATAATTCATTTTATGGCATCCTGTTTTGCAAATCGTCCTGTTTTCAGGATATATGGTTCCGTTTTATGATTAATCAAGAGCGGCAGGGCATACCGGATACGGTCGGCGCATATGCCGGAATGATCGTGCTGTGCGGTACCACGGTTTCAACGCGGGAAGATTGAGACTAGAATACGAATCTTGTTTGTTTGGCGTTCCGGAGTTGTGATTGAAAAATTATCCTCATCCCGTTATTGCCCGTGAAGGCTGGTTTTATATTTTCATTTCCTTTGCCGTTACTGTGGTCGTAACCTGCCTGTGGGGTATCTGGTCATTGCCGTTATGGCTGATCAGCCTGTTCGTCCTTCAGTTTTTTCGCGATCCGGCACGGACGGTTCCCGATGTCAGCAATGCCGTCGTATCTCCGGCAGACGGGCGCATCGTCGTAATCGAGAAGACACAGGATATCTACGGACAGCGCGAAGCATTGAAAATCAGTGTTTTCATGAATGTGTTCAATGTCCATTCCAACCGTTTTCCGGTCGATGGGCAAGTGCAGAGCGTCCATTATTTTCCAGGCAAATTCGTCAATGCGGATCTGGACAAGGCCTCGCTCGAGAACGAACGCAATGCGTTGATTATCCATGCCGACAACGGTCAGATGGTGACTTGTGTCCAGGTGGCAGGCCTGATTGCGCGAAGGATTCTCTGTTATGTGAAGGGCGGAGAACGGTTGCGGAAGGGGCAGCGTTTCGGTTTCATCCGTTTCGGTTCGCGCGTGGATGTCTACCTGCCGCTGTCGGCACGGCCGAAAGTGACGGTGGGCGACAAGGTTTACGCGACGGAAACCATACTGGCGGAGTTGTCGCAATCCGCGGATTGAATCGATGCACGATGTTTTGAAAAAGCGATACACTGTTGCCATTCTTGTCGGAGAAAGTGCATGACACAGCAGGAACAACCCGTTAACGATATCAACTCGACACGTGCGAAATTGCGGCGTCGGGGAATATATCTCTTGCCGAACGCCATTACGATTTCTTCGCTGTTCTGCGGTTTTTATGCCATTGTCATGTCGCTGAATCTGGAGTTCAAACAGGCGACGGTCGCCATTTTCATATCCATGGTTCTGGACAGTATGGACGGCCGGGTCGCGCGACTGACCAGAACGCAAAGCGAATTCGGCGCGCAGCTCGACAGTCTGGCCGACATGGTGGCGTTCGGGGCCGCGCCTGCGCTTGTGGTCTATGAATGGTCGTTGAAAGGTATGGGCCGTATCGGCTGGGTATCCGCCTTTGTGTTTTGCGCATGTGCCGCGCTGAGGCTGGCACGCTTCAATACCAATATCGCCATCGTGGACAAACGTTATTTCCAGGGATTGCCAAGCCCCGCTGCGGCCGCGCTGGTGGCAGGGTTTATCTGGCTCATGGATGACGTCGGCTTCTCGGGCAGCGATTTTTACTGGACATCCTGGATTCTGACGCTTTATGCCGGTCTGACCATGGTATCGAATGTCCCGTTCTACAGTTTCAAGGTAATGGATATCCGCAAATCGGTACCGTTCATCGCCGTCATTCTGGTGGTGCTGATATTCGTCACGATATCGTTCGACCCGCCCAAGGTATTGTTCGGCCTGTTCGTGATTTACGGTGTTTCCGGTTATATCGTATATATGTGGCGGAAAATAAAGGGAAAACCGGTCAGTATCGTCCAGACGAAAGAAGAACATCACGAGCAGGAAAACAGGGAATGATGTAAACTTGCCTGTCTGAATGGCTGTACTGCAAGTTTGTGACGCAGAACCTGCCTGAAAAATATTGCATGAATTGAAAAAGGGGCTTATAGTTTTTCCCATGAATGTCAAATTGTTCAATTCCTTGTCCCGTTTCTGTGGCGATACGCCGTCCGGCCTGTCGCTACTGTTCGTTCTAGCGCGCCAGGCGTGCTGATATCTCTTGTCCACATATCCGTTGTTTTTTGGTCTTTGCCCACGAGGCAGAGACAACCGGAGGCGTATCCGGTCTAACTGAAATCTAATCGAATTATCCAAA
>CASETG010000101.1 GCA_949290765.1 Oxalobacter formigenes
CGCCTGTTGCATGACCCGTTCATGCGCTTCATAAAGCCCTTCCGCCTTTTGTGTTTCCGACACTGTTCCGGCGCAAAGCTTTTGTGCCGGTAGTCTCTTCACGCTATCTTGCCGCGTAAGCCGTGCATTGCTGTTGCTTCACTTTCCCACAAGGAAAACCACCGTTTTATATCTGAGAGAACAAATGACTTTTGAAACACTGGGATTGCACCCATCTATCCTCAAGGCGCTGTCCGGCATACATTATGATGCGCCGACCATGGTACAGACACGTGCCATCCCGCCCGCCATGCACGGCAAGGACCTGCTGGTTTCCTCACAAACCGGCTCCGGCAAAACCGCCGCGTTCATGCTTCCGGCACTGCACCGCTTCGCCATCTCCGGCACGGACAAAAACCGCAAGACAGCGCGCCAGACACCGCGCTCCGCGAAAAACGGCACGATCCGCCAGCAAACTGCCAACCCCAAAATGCTGGTGCTCACGCCGACCCGCGAACTGGCGCAACAAATCGTCTCATCGACAGAACAATATTGCGCGCACCTTCGGCATATCCGCACTGTCGCCATTCTCGGCGGCATGCCCTATTACAAACAAATGCAGCTTCTGGCCCGTCAGCCCGACATTCTGGTCGCGACACCGGGACGCCTGATTGACTACATGCAATCCGGTACCATCGTGCTGGAACACCTTGAGATTCTGGTGCTCGACGAAGCCGACCGCATGCTCGACATGGGATTTGTCGAAGATATCGAAACCATCATCGCCGCCACACCCCACTCCCGGCAGACTCTGCTTTTCTCGGCGACGCTCGACGGCATCGTCGGCGACATGGCGCAACGCATCACGCACGATGCCGAACAGGTGCACGTCGCCTCGTCGTCCACCCGCCACGAGCACATCGACCAGATGCTCCACTTCGTGGACAATACCGAGCACAAAAACCGCCTGCTCGACCACTGGCTGAAAGACCGCTCGCTCAAACAGGCACTGGTTTTCACCGCGACCAAACGCGAAGCCGACCAGGTCGCTGACCGGCTTTCCATCGCCGGTTTTCCTGCCGCCGCCCTGCATGGCGACATGCCGCAACGCATGCGCAACCGCACGCTGGAACGCCTGCGCAGTGGCAAAATCCGGATTCTGGTCGCCACCGACGTCGCCGCACGCGGTATCGATATTCCGGACATCACGCATGTTTTCAACTACGATTTGCCGAAATTCGCGGAAGACTACGTCCACCGGATCGGACGTACCGGACGTGCCGGACGTCGCGGACTGGCCATCTCGCTGGTCTGCCCGGAAGACCGCATCCATATCCGCCGCATAGAGCGCTTCATCAAACAAGCCATTCCGGTCAATGTCATCGCCGGATTCGAGCCGACCATCCAGCCCAAACCGGCACCCGCACGCCGCAAGCCCGGCTGGAAACCGGCTGACAGAAAACGCGCCACAAAAGCCGGACAACGCCATTTCGGGCAACCGGCAGCCCCCGCGCACCGCAAAACGCAGCGTCCCCACGCCGGGCGCAAACCGGCCGGCAACGGCGCATCCCAGCGCGTATAATCTGACGGCAACGACAGTAACGCACAAAAAAACAGCCGGAATATCCGGCTGTTTTTTTGTGCGTTCACGAACTGTTCAGCGTTTTTTCATCTCTTCCTTGACGATTTCTTTCCACTCCCGTTCATACGCATCGATGACAGACTGGTCGTAAAACGTGACATCCTTGCACTTTCTCGCCAGCTCGAGCTGTTCCAGTCCCGCGGAGTATGCGCCATCCAGACTGTACGATTCCGCCATGGCGATATGCATCAGCGCCTTCTTTCCCTGCGCGTCATACACCTTGGCCAGCTGCTGGCGCAAGACAGCATCTTCCTTGTACATCTGCACCTGCTTTCTCAGATAACGCACCACGTCGTTATATTGCCGTGCAATGAACATCGCGTTGGCATACTGGTAAGCCAACGCCCTGGAAGACGGAAAACGGGAAACCGCCTCGCGTGCCTCGCGGACGGCATCGGCCGTCTGGCCTTCCGCCAGCCTGATTTCGATGGACAAATTGCTCAGCGCCAGACTCTGCAAGGCTGCCTTTTCGCCCACCGTTTTTTTCACTTCCTGAAAATACTGCCTTGCCTTTTCGGGATTTTTTTGCATCAACGCCGCCAGTGCAAGCCCGTAATTGCCGGCAGCCATATACAACTTGCTTCCGCTTTTGACCTGTTCGGCAAATACCGCCTCGGCATTGAGGATACCCTGCGTACTGTCGTCCTGAATCAACCGCGCCTTGGCACGCATCAGATAAAAATCCAGATCGTCCGCATGCTGCCGGTACGGCTCACGACGAACCCTGGCCTCGATATCGGCAATACGTTCCGACGTCAGCGGGTGCGTGCGCAAATAGGGCGACGGTGCATCGTTGTAAGTACGGGTCGCCACCTGCAAACGCTCGAAAAAAGACGTCATGCCATTCGTATCGAACCCGGCGCCTTTCAGAATCGTGAAACCGACACGATCCGCCTCTTTTTCGGCATCCCGTGTGAAATTGATCTGTCTCTGGATGGCATACCCCTGACCGCCGACCATCACGGCACCCAGCGCGTCACCACCTGCCTGCGCTGCCAGAATCGCCAGTGCGGTCGTCGCAATCGGAATCAGGATATCCTGACGCTGCTGCGTCAGCATACGTGCGATATGACGTTGAGAGACGTGCCCGATTTCATGGGAAAGCACGGAGGCCAGTTCCGATTCGCTCTGCGACGCCAGCAACAATCCCGTATGCACCCCGATAAACCCGCCCGGAAAAGCGAACGCATTGAGCGTCGGGTCGCGAACGGCGAAGAACGTGAAATCGTTGACCAGTTCGCCCCGTGTCTGCGGATCGGCAGATACCAGCCTGTTGCCCAGATTGCTCAGATATTCCGTCAGCACCGGATCGTTGACATAAGCCGGATCACGCCTGACCTGCGCCATGATTTCCTTGCCCAACTGATACTCCGCGACCGGGCTCAACTCGCTACGCGCCGTATCGCCCAGACTCGGAATTTCCGACTCCGCGAGCGCGATTGGAAACTGAAGACAGCAAGCTGTCATCAGCGATACCACAAGCGATTTGAAATATCGGTTCATCCAGTTATCTTGTTATAAAATCGGAAATACGATCAAAACCATATCATACAGACAGTTTGCCATCATGACACACTGTCTCCCATCACCGTCACATTCTTTATGTCACAAAGCAAACCGGCCGGAAACGGCAACCCCATACTGACCCACTTCGACACTGCCGGCCAGGCGCATATGGTCGATGTCGGAGACAAGGCAGATACCCACCGCATCGCCATCGCCAGCGGATACATCCGCATGCATCCCGAAACTCTGGCCGTCGTCAGGGACGGCACGGCAGGCAAGGGCGACGTTCTGGGTATCGCGCGCATCGCCGCCATCATGGGCGCAAAACGGACATCCGAGCTGGTTCCACTGTGCCACCCTGTCGCACTGACCCGCATCACTGTCGATTTTTCATTGCATGACGACGGTATTTCCTGCTGCGCCCGGACGGAAACCGTCGGCAAAACCGGTGTGGAAATGGAAGCGCTCACTGCTGTCCAGACCGGACTGCTGACGATCTACGATATGCTCAAGGCCATCGACCGCGGCATGGTCATGACCGACATCAGATTGCTTGAAAAAAGCGGGGGACGTTCAGGCACATGGCAGGCATGAACGGAACAGCGCAAACCCGCCGCAAGACCGGATACATACCTGCGAGCTCGCTCGCCTGAAAAAAGGCGCATGCGGCATCCGTGATGCGGATTCAGTGCAGGCGTGTTTCCTTTTTCGCGTCTTCGGGCATTTCCGCATGCACCAGCTCGCCATTCGTATCGGCGAAAAGCGGCGCACCGCAATCCTCGCAGAATTCCATCGCAAAACGCTCGACTGCCGTCTTCTCGAAAGAAATCCCCATCTCGCGCAACAGCTGGAAAATCTGCAACAACTGCTTTCCGCCCCTGCGTGAGGATGCCGATGCATGCCCTTCCAGCTGCGCCGGAAAATTCACGCCCTCGACCTCTTCCGTTCCATACACCGGCCAGACGATACCGTAAATGATTCGCGGGTCATCCTTGCGATAGAAACCGATACGGTACTCCTCGACCTGCACGCCATCGAGATCCTTGCCGAACCCGCCGATCACGGCACACAGACTGTCCGGCTGGATATCCAGCGCATGCATCAGATAATGCACCGCCGCCTTGATTGTCGAGGGACGGATTCCCTGGTCCGCCTTGCGACACGTATTGAAAAAACCGCCCGGCAACAACAATTCCAGATTGCACCCCGGCAAGACATCGGCCATCACCGGCGTGACTTCCTGCTGCCACAGCTTCAGGCATTCCTCCTTGACGGTCTCGAAACCAGCCGGGTCGGAACAGGCCTGCCAACGGAAAATCGGCTGTCCCGCCTCGGCCATGACACCCGCCAGCAAATACCGCCCGTCAGCCAGAAACGGCACCGTTTCCTGCCGTGAAGACAATTCGAAATCCGCTCCCTGAACGATTGCCTTGACCAGCCCCTGCGTCACCGCCATCACATCGATATGCGAATATGGCAACTGATCCACCGCATACAGCCCGGGCGCCATGGCGAAACGCACGCCATTGGCCAGAATCAGGCGGGCGAACCGGTCGGAAACCGTCGCGATTACATCCTGAGGCAACCGGCCGGACGCGATGGAAAAACGTGTCCATGCCAGCACCGGAATGGCGACCAGCAACACCTGATATTGCCGTCCCTCGAACTCGACTGTCCCCGACTCGCTCAAGGCTTCGGCCACTTCGAGCAGACAGTTATATGCCTCCATATCCGTACCGAACAGATATTCGATGGCATCGTTCAAAACAGACTGTTTTCTGGCATGCAACAGCTTCGAGACCAGTCCTTCAAGCTTCTTGCGGCAAAACTCGCTTTCCAGCGAACTGGACGCATAAAACATCTCCAGCGCCAGCGAAACCAGACGCTGACTGTCGGCACTGAGCCTGGATGACCCCGTTTTGGTAAACCGTCGCATGATCGTTCAAAAAGAAAAAGGAACCTGTTATTGTAGTGGATTTTCCGGAATACGGCACATTGAAACGGCTGGATTTCTCCGACCGGACAAAACGGCGGAAACAGCAGCGTGTACAGGAAGGGAAGATGGCATCTCCAAGGGGATTCGAACCCCTGTTCCCACCGTGAAAGGGTGGTGTCCTAGGCCTCTAGACGATGGAGACACAATACACCGGCAAACCGGTCAACTGGCATCTCCAAGGGGATTCGAACCCCTGTTCCCACCGTGAAAGGGTGGTGTCCTAGGCCTCTAGACGATGGAGACACATCTGGTGGAGGTAAGCGGGATCGAACCGCTGACCTCTTGCATGCCATGCA
>CASETG010000102.1 GCA_949290765.1 Oxalobacter formigenes
CACGCTCGACGAAGCGGCGCTCGAAACCGCGCTGGATACACTGGCCGGCTTGCAGCAAAACGGCAAACTGATCGGCATCATCTCGCATGTCAGCGCACTGAAAGACCGGATACGCACACAAATCCGGGTCATCCCTGGCAAAAACGGCAAAAGCAGAATCGAAGGCCCGGGGTGCAGCAGGCAAAGCGACGCATAACAAGACACACCATGCGGCATGAGCGGAACCGCCATGCCGCACCCCGACACCTGCCCCCTCTCGTGCATCAAAATCGGACAAAAATGCTGTTTGCGTGCGCTCATCCGATACACCGCTCGTGATACTCCACAAAAGACCGCGACAAGCGAAAAAATCCCGAATCGACATCTTTCACATGTTATGCAGCCATGACACTTCATCAATTTTTAATATTGATTTCGCTTTTTGTCATCAGAAAAAACAGAACAATATTTCAAAAAAATTACTTTTATAAATCATGGATTTATGTAATTACTTACAGTATCACGGTGTGAAATGCAATTTTGTTCGAAAAAAAGCGAATAAATATGTATAAAAAACTTTATTGAAGTTGATTCTTAATTGCTCAAAAATAAAACCATCGCCTCACAGGAAAACGCACCGGTAAAAAAATTGCGGAATGTTCGTCATTCGCTCCGGAAAAACCGTTTTCCGGAAACAAAAGAGTGCTTATTGAACTATCAAAGGTGGTTATCATGTTCAACAAAACCAAATTCAAGAAAGTCGATTCCTACATGTCGGCCCTGTGCATCGGTGCTTTGGCAAGCCTGTCGTTCTGGTTCCTGATCATCGGCAGCGTTCTGGGCATAACATTCGGTCCGCAGGAAAAACCGCAGGTCGACCCGATTCATCCCGTCCATTATGTGCAATCCGAAACATATGATGCCGGCGCATATCATGGACAACACGTCCTGCATGCCGGCAATACCTATACCGATATCCGTCTGTCCTGACCCTTCCTTCCCGAATCAGGTTCAGGTCTTTGCGGCATCCTGATTCGGGACACAACCTTCCCGTAACGCACCCGATAAAACATCTCCATTCCGTTACGGCGCTTTCACCGGCTTTTTGCCGATTTTTCCCCCCTTCATCGCTTGCCTGCCACCAGACCCGGACAAACCTTCCTGAAAATCCCTGACATTCCATTCAGCCGATAGAATCAGGCAAGAATGATAAAGAATCGTGCCTATCCGTATCCGGCATGTTTTTCTATACTGGATTCCGGTACAGGCCGACAAGGAAACACAAACTGTCGGCTGCCACCGGCATAACCGCCACGACCGTCCGGAAGTTACCTGTCATGAAAACCGCACGCATCATCAAACGCTTCGGCATCACAACCGCCCTGCTGCTCAGCCTTTTCACGGCAGGCGCGACCGTTTCCGCAAACGACATCCCCGTTGCCGAAACGCCGGACACCGCTTCTGCCGTCACGAAAAAAGCCATGCGAAACAACGAAAAAGACCGCCCAGCCATGAATGAAGAAATCACCATCAGAATCGGCCCCGCAAGCTATTCGGCCACATTGTCGGACAACCCGACCGCGCAGGCCTTCCGTAAACTGCTGCCGCTGACGGTCAAGATGCAAGACCATGCCGGAAACGAGAAATTCCACACGCTGGCAAACACCTTGCCGACCGATGCCTCACGGCCGGACAAAATCCGGACCGGTGACCTGATGTTATGGGGAAACGACTGTCTCGTCCTGTTTTACAAAACCTTTTCCACCTCGTACCGGTACACCCCTGTCGGAAAAATCGGCAATCCATCCGGGCTGGCCGAAGCCCTTGGCCATGCAGACGTAACCATTACCTTTCAATCCGCCAAACAGACATCCCCCTGAGCTTGCCATGAACCGAAAACGCCTTGCCAAAAACCTCATCATGGGCCTGTTGATCGCCATCGGCACCATGTCCGTCAACGCAACCCCCGCTCACACTGAAGGAACCGTTATGGAAACACTGAACCTGACCAGCGCATGGGACAAGACATTCCCGCAAAGCGACAAAGTGACGCACAGCAAAGTCACATTCACCAACCGCTATGGCATCACACTGGCCGCCGACCTGTATATTCCGAAAAACGCCAAAGGCAAACTGCCTGCCATCGCCGTCAGCGGCCCGTTCGGCGCCGTCAAGGAACAATCATCCGGTCTGTATGCCCAGACCATGGCCGAACGCGGTTTTCTGACCATCGCATTCGACCCATCATACACCGGTGAAAGCGGCGGCACGCCCCGTTATGTCGCCTCGCCCGACATCAATACCGAAGACTTCAGCGCCGCCATCGATTACCTGTCGCTGCGCGACGATGTAGACGCGGAACGCATCGGCATCATCGGCATCTGCGGCTGGGGTGGATTCGCCCTCAATGCCGCAGCCAACGACCCCCGAATCAAGGCAACCGTCGCATCCACCATGTACGACATGACCCGCGTCACCGCCAAAGGCTACTTCGACAGCATGGATGCAAACCAGCGCTATGCACTGCGCCAGCAACTCAACGCCCAACGGCTTGAAGACGCACGCAACGGCACCTTTGCCCGCGCCGGCGGCGTAGTCGATCCGCTGCCTGCGGATGCACCGCAATTCGTCAAAGACTACTACGCCTATTACAAGACACCGCGCGGCTACCATCCCCGCTCCCTCAACTCCAACCAGGGATGGAACACGACCTCCGCGCTCTCGTTTTTGAATATGCCGATTCTGGCGTACAGTGACGAAATCCGTAACCCCGTGCTGATTATTCACGGTGAAAAAGCCCATTCCCGCTATTTCAGCGAAGACGCATTCAAAAAACTAAAGGGCGACAACAAGGAACTGATGATCATCCCCGGCGCGAGCCATACCGATTTGTACGACCGTACCGACATCATCCCGTTCGACAAACTGGAAAACTTTTTCAAAACCAGCCTGAACTGACCCGCCAATCCCCCTTCACCCGGGAAAGCGTCCGCAGGCACACGCTTTCCCGGACAAAACCACCGCATGCCGGAAAGAGCACATCCCGCCGCTTCCGCTCATCCCATACCCATCCATCACACCGCTTGCCGGACAACTGCATCACCCTCGGCAATACGGTAAACTGAAACCCTGCGCTCCACCGGAAAACCATCCCGAAATACCTGAAATTCACGCCTGACACAAAGCCTGGCCATCCGGCGGAAAAATGGCTTGCAAACCGAACAGTCACCCGATACGGCAAAAAACATGCGGAAAATCCTTTCAATCCTTCTCTTGTCCCTACTCGCTTTCCATGCAAACGCCGCCGAATTCTCACAACCCGGACGGCTCTACGACGAACAGGGTGTCTATCAGGGCCGCATGGATGCGACCGGTCGCATGTACGACCGCTCCGGACGCTATATCGGACGAAAAGACGCGAACGGGCGCAGCTACGACAGCCGCGGACGCTACACAGGACGCGAAGACGCCAGCGGCAGACGCTACGACAGTCAGGGCCGCTACATCGGGCGAAAAGACGCGAACGGGCGTCATTACGACAGCCGGGGACGCTACACGGGCCGCGAAGACGCCAGCGGCAAACGCTACGACAGCCATGGCCGCTATACGGGCCGCACGACACGTTGAAAGGCAACACATGTCGGGATTCATCCCGATACCGTACGGACATTACTGGAGCTTTGCATGCTTAACCCAAGATGAGTTCCAGTTTTGTTTTAAAATGGTACGATTGAGACGAGGAAAAATGCGCGTTGCCAGTCGCAACGCTACACATGTGAGGAGTTTGCGTTTTGGAAGTCTTTCTGTTGATTTGGTTAATGAAGTTGTTTCGCAGAAAGTCAGATAAGTCCGACCACGGCTTGAAGATGATTTGTTATCTTCCACCGAGCGAGATACAACGGCAGGAACGTCGGTTTCTTCTGGAGTTGCTGATAATCGCCTTTATCATCCTGATGCCGTTCGTTCTGTGGCTCGTCGCGTTTTAACGTTTCAGTAATACAGTAAACCTGGACGTTACTGGAACTTATGGGTCGCTACCGTGGCCGCACGACCCGATATGGCGATATCGCCGCCGACCGGTAACCGGAGATATGACATGCGGATGACGAATCGCGGTTCGTTGTCCACGGATTTTCCGGTACACGAAAAACACGCGATTCCGGAACGGATTATACAAATCGCGGTTATTTCCGGAATCAGTAAAAAACATCAAAAAACCTTCAAGACTGCACATGCCGATAGCCCGGCGCATTTTCCCGTCTGCGAAAAGACCAGCCGGCATACCAGATGTAAGCGATACATTTCAGCATATCTATAATCCTTATGAATCATGTATTTGTCATAGAAATCTCGCGTTGTTTGTCATGATGTGTTTTTCAACAGGCCTTTCTGTTTTGACGTAATGGGATTCATAAAAGACTGGCAATAACAATCCGGATGCCAAAATCGCTGTCAGGCACGATTTCCGTCTTTCAGATTTCAACAGGTTTGCAAACCGTTTCAGCAATGCAAACCTGAACGTTTGAATCAAACGTAACAAGCCGGAATCTGCCGTCAAGTTTTTCTGTTAATCGGGCATACCATTTGGCTATTCCTGAATCTTTTACCAAAAACGCCTGTCCGTTTTCAGCCGGTCTTTTTGTATCGCTACCGTTTCTTGCGGATGGCTCAAACAAATCCGGTTGAGCCGGTATCTGATGTCATTTTTCCCGAATGTACGGGCAGACAGAGCATCCTTTCCCGTGGCGAATGCTGTTTTCCGGCAGGCATGCGACCGTCCGGGTTATGCCGTCCCGAAAACACGGGAAACCGTATTCCGGCCGGATATCACGGAAATGCCCCGGCCAGCGGTGCAAGGATATAAAATGGCGGATTGTTTTCCTGCGTGTTTGCTGCCTGCAATGCGCCGCTTCGGACCGGAGCGGTTTTACGGCATGTCGCAGCCAACCGCTTTCAGTAAGTCTTGTATAGAGGAAATGAACAGACGTAAAGCCGAATTGCTGATGGCCAGTGTGGCGCTGGCCTGGGGTTCTTCGTATCTTCTGATGAAAGTCGGGCTGGACGGTATCGGGCCGTACAACCTGATCGCCATGCGCTTCGGCATCGCTTTCATCGCCATGTCCCTTATGTTTTTCCCGCGTTTTCGCCAGTTGACGCTGCCGACACTGGTGAAAGGGCTGGTCATGGGCGTGATTCTGTTCCTCATTTTTTACGGTATGGTCAACGGGGTCAACCTGACGACGGCCTCGACAGCGGGGTTTCTGACGAGTACGACGGTCGTCATCGTGCCGGTTCTGCAAAGCCTGATCGGCAAAACGTTGCCCTCGCGCAATATCGTGATCGCCATTCTGATTTCCATTACGGGACTGTTTTTGCTGACGGCAAAAGATGGTATATCGCTTGATGCCGGTGCGATTTACTGTCTCATCGGCGCGTTTTTTTACGCGCTTTATATCATCGTGTTCGACAAGCTCGCCAAGGGCAACGATGCGTTGATGATCAGTATCATCCAGCTGGGCGTCGCTTCGCTGATCGGTGCCGTTTTCATGCTGTTCATGGAAGTGCCGTCCCTGCCAGAAACGCCGCTCCAGTGGGGCGCGATCATGGGACTTGGGCTGATATGCAGCGCTTACGGGTTCGTGGTGCAGCCGATCGCCCAGCGTTATACCTCGGCTGAAAACATCGGGCTGATTTTTTCGCTGGAACCGGTTTTTTCCGCCCTGCTTTCCTATCTTTTCCTGCATGAGATTCTGGCACTGCGCGGCTATATCGGCGCCGCGATGATTTTCGGGGCCGTCGTTTTCACGGAATTGTCGCGCAAGCCGCCGAAGTAAGAGACTGCTGCTTCCGGTTTTGGCCTGTCCGCAAGCGTTTGCCACGAACGACTGCCCTTGCATGGGATGGCAATTTCCTGCCAGATGGCATTTTCAGGCAATTCATCGGGATTTCCATCACTTTTTCACGGGCATTTTCCATGAAAAAATAATGCCGTCCGAACAACGGCCGCACACGCCGTCACAATACACAACAAGAAGGGAAAACAACATGGATCTGAATACTTTTCTTGAACATATGAGAGAGCGCCGCCCGGTTCCGGTACCGTCGGAATGGCAGGACTTCATGGTAAAGACCAGTCAGGAAGCCAGACGCATCACGACTGAACTCAATGCTTCCTGTCATTCGCCTGAAACCATCTGCGAACTGATGAGCAAACTGACCGGACAACCCGTCGATCCGACTTTTCGCCTGTTTCCGCCGTTTTATACGGATTTCGGCAAGAACATCCGTTTCGGGAAAAACGTTTTCGTCAATTCAGGCTGCTGTTTTCAGGACCAAGGCGGTATTACGATCGGAGACGGCACGCTGATCGGTCATCAGGTGGTACTGGCGACCCTCAATCACGCGCTGGAACCTGAACAGCGCGCCACCACCCTGCCAGGACCGATCGTCATCGGCAAAAATGTCTGGATCGGTGCGCATGCCACGATCTTGCAGAATGTGACGATCGGAGACAATGCCGTCATCGCCGCAGGCGCCGTCGTCACGCGGGACGTACCGGCCAATACGGTTGTCGCCGGTGTTCCTGCAAAAGTGGTCAAGACCATCTGACGCTATTTTTCCGTCCCATGAACCGGCATCCAGTGCTTTATCAGCCGATATCTGTCCCGTAGAGAATCGGGCAAGAATGGAAAAGAAATGGGTATTCAGTACTTTTTATCGCGTTTTTATACTGGATGCACATGAAAATCCTTTCAAAACGGAGTGAAACCATGGAAAAACGCGAACTTGGAAAAAGCGGTCTGAAAGTATCCGCACTGGGGCTGGGGTGTATGGGCATGAGCATGGGTTACGGCCCGGCCGCCGATATCGGCGAAATGGTCGGTCTCATTCATGAAGCCGTCGATCTCGGCGTCGATTTTTTCGATACCGCCGAAGTTTATGGCCCGTTCACCAATGAAGAATTGCTTGGCAAGGCGCTCTCGCCCATCCGTGACAAGGTCATCATCGCCACGAAATTCGGTTTTGCACCGGATCCCGCCAATGGCGGCGCATGGACAGCCGTGAACAGTCGTCCGGAACATATCCGCGAAGTGGCCGAGGCTTCCCTCAAACGCCTGAAAGTCGATGTAATCGACCTGTTTTACCAGCACCGTGTCGATCCGTCCGTACCGATCGAGGATGTCGCCGGAACGGTCGGCGACCTGATCGCAGAGGGCAAGGTCCGCTACTTCGGTCTGTCCGAAGCCGGGGCCAATACCATCCGCCGCGCGCATGCCGTCTGCCCGGTCGCTGCGCTGCAAAGCGAATATTCCTTGTGGTACCGCAAGCCTGAAGAAGAAATCCTGCCGCTGCTGGAAGAACTGGGAATCGGTTTCGTACCGTTCAGTCCGCTTGGACAGGGTTTTCTGACCGGCGCACTCAAGGCGGATGCCACGTTCGACAAGGGTTTCGATTTCCGCAAATTCTTCCCGCGTTTCTCGCCGGAAGCCCTGAAAGCGAACCAGCGATTCGTCGAAAAACTCAAGGCGCTGGCCAATGAAAGAGGTGCGACGCCCGCCCAGATCGCACTGGCATGGCTGCTCGCGCAAAAACCCTGGATCGTGCCGATTCCGGGGACGACGAAATCGCACCGTCTGAAAGAAAATCTGGCATCGGTCGATGTCCGGCTTTCGGACGCCGATTTGCGGACCATCGGCGATTCCCTGGCCGAAATCGAAATTTACGGCGACCGCTTCCCTGAAAGTTACGAAAAGGGAACCGGTATCTGATACCGTTCCTGACTGAAACCGCTTGCCGGGCCTCCGATTCGCTTATCCGGATATTGGCTGGCCCGGCAACTTTTCCCATCCCCGGCAAAACGCCATCCACTTTCCGAGGGTCGGCGAAACGTACTTGTCACGGTGGTAACAAAGCGTAAATGGCCGAACGAAACGGCGCTCCGTTTCCAGTACCACAAATTGCCCTGCATAAAACGGCTGCCCCAGCAGGCGTTTTGAAACGAAAGTCACCCCCAGATTGTTGCCGACACAGGCCAGAATCGTATCGGGCGCATTCAGCGAGAGGAAAACGGACGGGTTACCCAGACATGGGGCGAGATGATTGTCGAAAAACGCACGACTGCCCGAACCCGGCTCCCGCAACAGCCAGCGCTCATCGGCCAGCTCGGCAAACGAAACCTGTTTTTTGCCTGCCAGCCTGTGGGTTTTCGCCGCCAGAACGACCATTTCATCTTCGAGCCAGGGCTCGCAGACAATCATGGGGTCCGTCAGCGGTGCTTCCACCAGCGCCATATCGATTTCGAAACGGCCAATCATCCCCTCGATGGCTTGCGAATTGTCGATTTCCGCACCGGGCAACCAGCCGTTTTCCCGATTGAATGCCGCGAACATGTCCGGCAACAGATAGCTGCCGATGGTGCGTGTCGCCCCTATGGTCAACCGGGTATCGGCGCCCTGCCTGCCGAAAAGCGCCGCGACACCTTGCGAGCGCGCCAGTAGTTCATCGGCCAGCGGCAGCAGTTTTTCTCCTTCATGATTGAGATGCAACCGCGCACGCTGCCTGTCGAACACACAGACACCCAACTGGCTTTCCAGCTCCGCCAGTGCCTGCGAAACCGCACCTTTCGTCATGAACAATACGTCTGCCGCACGGGTCATGGTTCCGTGCCGCGCGATGGCGACGAAAACCGAAAGCTGTTTCAGGGTAATTCTCATCGTTTGGTTTTTCTAAACACACGGTCAAAAATTATTCGATTTTCCAAATGATACCCGATCATTACAATCAGTGGCATGGAAAAACAATCAACGGAGTGCGACATGTTCAAATGGATACACACAAAAACACGCGAAATCCCGACACCGGTTGCCGGTCTTGCGCTGGGTATCGCCAGCATGGGATGGTGTCTTGAAAACCTCTTGCCACTCGACGGACGTGGACAAACCGCAGGTGCCGTCATCGCCGGTATTCTGCTGTGTATGCTGACCATCCGGTTCATCTGCCACCCGGATACCCTGGATCGTGACCTCAAGCACCCGGTCGTCGGCAGTATCGTCCCGACATTCGCGATGGCGACCATGGTAGTTTCCAAAGCGCTGGGACGGGTATTTCCGGTAACAGGCGAAATTCTGTGGTTTCTGGGTGTCGGCGTGCATCTGGTCATACTCGCCCTGTTCGTCTGGCACCGTGCCAGAGACTGGCAAATGAACCACATGGTACCCAGCTGGTTCGTGCCACCGGTCGGCATTGTCGTCGCCGATGTCACCTGCCCGGGAGCCGCCTATACGGAACTGGCGCTGATATTGCTTGCGATCGGCCTGACGAGCTACCTTGTCATGCTGCCGCTGATGGTTTACCGCCTTGTCTTCAGAAGCGAAGTGCCTGACGCTGCCAAGCCGACCATCGCTATCATGGCTGCGCCTGCAAGTCTGTCGCTGGCGGGTTACCTGACGGTGGTCAAAGAACCGTCCCTGCTCGTCTGTGCGGTTTTGCTCGGTATCGCCCTGCTGATGACCCTGTTTACCTATATCGCGCTGTTCCACCTGATGCGCTTGCCGTTCACGCCGGGTTACGCAGCCTTCACCTTCCCCATGGCGATCGGCGCGACGGCATTGTACAAGATGGCACACCTCGTCGCCGGTTTTCCGCAAGCGACACAATACGCCGAACAGCTGCGTATGCTGGCAACCGGGGAAGCCATCATCGCGGCACTGGTCATCGCTTACGTGTCGGCCCGGTTCTGCCACTACTACCTGTGGCCTCAAACCGTCCGCTTTGTAGTGAAAAGCCCGGCACGGTAAAATACGAAGGGGTGAAATGCATTGCGGCATTTCACCGCTTCGATTTCATGAACAGGCCAGCCGATGACATACCGGCAGCCTGTAATTTCCGTTTCGGAATGCACACGACGCGATCCGCTTGTTATACTGTCGCTATTCATATCCCTCTGGAAAACAATGACCGACAAGCTCAAAGACAAAATCGAAAAATTTCTGACGATGTGTCTGAAATCGAAAGCAAAACCGGAACAGGATGACGACAACGCCATCACGGTCGATACGATAACCGAAGACATGCACCGCGAACTCGCGGCGGACGCCGTCGCCATCACCAGCAATCTTATGGAACTGCAACGTTTGTTGCCACTGTCGCGCCAACTGGCCGATCTGGGGCGCCTGCTGGAAAGCCAGGGAAAAATCACCCTGCAAGCCGACGAAGCCTACGACGAAGCAGCACTGAAATTTTTCTGTGAACTGTATGGCGGCGGCATGTCGCCCTCCAAAGCCCTGCATTAGGACAATCGCTCATCCGGTACCGCCGGTTCCGCAATCCGTGTTTTCCGCGTCATACCGGAAACGGCATTTTCCGGTATGACGGATATTCCGTGCGCTCCGCACTCACTCCACCTGCACAGCCCAACCGTCGCCTCACACGCACGGTTTTCCGGCCATACCCTGCTCATACCCTGATCTGCACATTCCGTATCACCACGAACATGTATGCCCTGGCAGGATTCCGCTTCTGTTTCATAACGGCATCTCCCCGACATGCAAACACTGCCATCCGGCACTTGACAGTCGCCAATGATATATATTTTAATATTATATATTTTTATATATTATCCCCCCAGCCAACCAACAGGAGTGCAGATGAATCCCTTGAAACTACTGGTTATCGGCGGTGTAGCCGCCGGAGCTTCTTTTGCGGCACGCGCCAGACGGCTTGATGAAAACGCCGAAATCACGATGATCGAACGCGGGAACGACGTTTCTTTCGCCAATTGCGGCTTGCCCTATCACGTCGGTGGGGAAATCACCGACCGCAATGTACTGGCTGTCCAGACGCCCGCTTCGCTCAAGGCCATGCTCAATGTGAACGCACGTACCCGCTGCGAAGCGATCCGTATCGACCGGCAAAACAAGAAGGTGCTGGTTCGCGATCTGCCGACCGGCAGGGAAGAATGGCTCTCCTACGACAAACTGATGCTTTCTCCGGGCGCGGCACCGCGCGTCCCCGCCATCGAGGGTGTGGACAATCCCCGGATTCATGTATTGCGCAATCTCTCCGACATGGACCGCATCATCGCCGATACGGCTGCCGGCATGGAAGCTGTCGTCGTCGGCGCCGGTTTCATCGGTCTGGAAATGGCCGAACAGCTCCATCGCAAGGGACTGAAAGTGAAAATCGTCCAGAAAGGCCCCCATGTCCTGCCGCAAGTCGACGGCAGAATGGCCGTACCGCTGGAACGCGCACTGGCAAGCCATGGCATCGAACTGTTCACGAACGATGAAGTCGTGCGTTTTGAAAAAGGCGATGCATCGCTGGTTTGCCATCTGGCATCCGGCAAGACGCTTCCGGCCGACGTCGTGATTTTGTCCATCGGCATCGAACCGGAAAGCACGCTGGCACGTGAAGCCGGCCTGAAGCTGGGCAAGCGCGGCCACATCGTCGTCAATGAATTCATGCAGACATCCGACCCGGATATCTATGCCGCCGGCGACGCGGTGGAAACCACCGACCGGGTTTTCGGAAAACCTGTCGCCATTGCACTGGGCGGCCCGGCCAACCGGCAGGGACGTGTCGCGGCCGACCACCTGTTTCTGGGTGACAAGGCTCGCCCCTACCCGGGATCGCTCGGCACGGCCATCGTGCGGGTATTCGATGTCGCAGCCGGTTCGACGGGCTGGACCGAAAACCGCCTCAAGGCTTCCGGACTGCCATATGCCGTCACGACCGTCAACGACGTTCACCATGCTTCCTACTATCCGGGCGCGCAAATGGTGACGCTGACCATTCTCTGGGATCCTGAAACGGGACGTCTGCTCGGTGCAGAAGCAGTCGGCGTCGCCGGTATCGACAAACGGCTGGATGTCCTGGCGACCGCCATCACCGCCCGTATGACGATCGACGACATTTGCCACCTCGAACTGGCTTACGCACCGCCTTTCGGTTCCGCCAAGGATGTCATCAATATCGCCGGTTTCGCGGCCTGCAACCAGCGTGACGGTCTGGTCGATGTGACGACGGGGCTGCCTTCCGATCCATCTGTACAGGTCATCGACGTGCGCGGCAAACCGGTTGCGCAAGCCAGTCCGGTACCCGGTTCCGTCAATATCCCGGTGCCGTCCCTGAGAGACAATCTCGACAAAATCGACCGCAACCGCCCTGTCGTCACGGTATGCGCGCTGGGCAAAAACAGCTACTTCGCATCCCGCATCCTCAGGCAAAACGGCTTTAATGTCACCAGCCTGGCAGGCGGCCTGACGGCACTGATCGAAAAACCCTGACAGAGCGGCAAGACGGACAATACCAGAACATAACCTGTCCGCTCCCGACATAACCGGCGCGTTTCCAATGCCATAGCAGGAAACGCGCCGTTTTCCGTCATGCGTCATACGCCCGGCCCGCTCCTTACGTTTCTCCATACATACCGGCTGCCGAATGATACAGGCTCATTATTTCATGATAAATATATTTTTATTCATCATGTTATGAAGCAAATTTAATGTCATTTAACAAATTCGGCATGCCCGGCTTCCCCATCGGTTCATCCGGGCGGTATCGTCCACTCGGCATGATACCTATCTGATACGTGCCACCCGGATTGCCAGCGATGTCACAATCATTCATCCCCATTCCTGCACACTTGTTCGCATGTCGCCAGCATGTCTTTTGGACGGTGTCACGGCACCGGATGCTTTGCCCGTTCATGCCTGACACTCGCACGAACAGGCAACCGCAACATCCGAAACACCACATAAAACAGTTAAAAAACCCGCTCTATCGTGATGATTTCAATACATATTTTAAATTGTCATCCAGACATATTCGTGCAATCCGGTCATGCGCGACAGTTCATGTCACCGATCGGGGAAACCGGTAAAATGACCTCACCGACTTTTGCAAGCCGACAAGGATATCCGTCAGACTTGCAATTCCCTCACCTTGTGCACATTGCGTGACGGCGGCTCCCCGAACAGGCGCTTGTATTCGCGATTGAATTGCGTCGGGCTTTCGTAGCCGACAGCCAGACAGGCTCGCGAGGCATATTCGTTTTCGACCAGCATCAGCCGCTGTGCCTCATACAGACGCAAACGCTTCTGGTACTGCAAGGGCGACAGTGTCGTGATTTGCTTGAAATGGCGGTGGAATGTCGAAGTCGCCATATTGACTTTTTTAGCCAATTCATCGACTTGCAAAGGTTTCTTGTAATTTTCCCTTAACCAAGAAACCGCCTGTGCGATACGGTTTCCCTGCGAACCTGCGGTATTGATTGCACGCAAAAAGCGACCACGCGGTCCGGCCAGCAAGCGGTAATGGATTTCCCGAACGATCATCGGTGCCAATACCGGTATTTGTCCCGGATTGTCCAGAAGCTCGGTCAGACGCAAAAAGGCGTCCAGAACATCCACTTCTATCTGCATGACGCACAAGCCTCTGGCCGTTTCGATACTGCCCTGTGCCAGTTCAGGCTGTTCCATGAGCAACTGTCCGATGATGTGCCGGTCGATTTTCAGCGATACCCCCAAAAACGGTTTTTCCGGCGTGGCATCGAGAATGTAATTCTGGCTGGGCAGATCGACACTGTTCAACAGGCTGTCGTACTCATGGTAAAAATATTCCTCGCTGCCCACGACAGAGCGCTTGTTTCCCTGGACGACGACACCGACCGCAGGCTCGTAAAAACAGTTCTCGCATGACTCGCTTTCATCGAACCTGAACAGGGAAAACCCTGCAATCTGTGTCTGGTACTCCCCCTGCTCCGGCAACCACTTCAACAGCTTTTCCCGGACAAGACGGTTTTTTTCCTGCAAAACGTTCTGGCTGTTTTCAGACATCGTTTTCTCCCTTCCACAATCATTGATCCCGGTTGACAGCATAATAGGTCATCCTTGTCCGATTTTGCACAAACAAAGAGAATCAGGCAAGAACAGAGCAGTTTCATACCTTAAATTTTCCGTAACATGGTCTTACCATGATTTCATCGGCAATCGTATGGATTGCACTCAGCAAACCATGCCGGACATGATCCGGCGACAGTATGATTTTTACGATGAGGTCAAGATGAAAACGATCGGTTATGCCGCCCATTCGGCACATGCTCCCCTGGTACCCTATTCCTTTGAACGGCGCGCCCTGCGTGACAATGACGTAGCCATGGAAATCCTTTATTGCGGCGTCTGCCATTCAGACCTGCACATGGTTGACAATGACTGGGACTGGAGCGTTTATCCCATCGTTCCAGGACATGAGATTATCGGACGTGTCATCGCAACCGGTGCAAAAGTAACCCGATATAAGCCCGGCGATGCGGTAGCCGTCGGTTGCATGGTCGACAGCTGCATGGTCTGCGACCAGTGCAAAAAGGGTGAAGAGCAACTCTGCCGGGAAGGCATGACCCTGACCTATGGCAGTTACGACCGGATTTCCGGCGAAATGACGTATGGCGGCTATTCCAAACATCTGGTTGTGCGCGAGGAATTTGTCCTGCGTGTTCCGAATGGTCTGGATTTGTCCAGAGCGGCGCCATTGCTTTGCGCAGGTATCACCACCTATTCACCGCTGAGAACCTGGCATGTCGGTCCGGGCAGCCGGGTCGGTATTATCGGTATGGGTGGACTGGGTCATATGGCGATCAAACTGGCCAATGGGCTTGGCGCGGATGTCACCGTCATCAGCCGTTCGGAAACAAAACGAAACGATGCACTGAATCTGGGAGCCGATCGCCTGCTGGTCTCCACCGATCACCGGGCCATGGAAAACGCCCAGTGCGCTTTCGATCTGATCATCGATACGATTCCGGTCAGGCACGATCTCAATCCGTACATGCCGCTTCTTGATGTGGACGGCACGTTGGTGATCGTCGGACAGGTCGGCCCGATGGATGAACTTTTTACGGCCCCCATGATTCTTGGCCGCCGCCGTATCGCCGCCTCGCCTATCGGCGGCATCCGCGAAACGCAGGAACTTCTGGATTTCTGCGCGAAAAAGAACATCCTGCCCGAATGTGAAATGATCCGTATGGATGAAATCAACCAGGCTTTCGAACGTCTGAAACGTTCAGATGTCCATTACCGTTTCGTCATTGACATGGCTTCTTTGCCTGATCCTGCAAAAAAGGCCTGATTCATGACGGTCTCGTACTTTTCTGACTGATAAAAGGACACGATATCATGCAAAAACGTCTACTTGGAAAAAACGGCCCGACAGTATCGGCTGTCGGCCTTGGCTGCATGGGCATGAGCTTCGGTTACGGATTGCCGAAGGACAATGCTGAAATGATCGCTCTCATCCGCGCTGCCGTGGAACGTGGCGTCACCTTTTTCGATACGGCCGAAGTATATGGCCCGTTCACCAACGAAAAACTGGTCGGTGAAGCGCTTGCGCCATTCAGGGGAGAAGTCGTGATCGCCACAAAATTCGGTTTCGCGCCCGATCCGGCAGAAGGCGGCCAGTGGCGCAAGCTCGACAGTCGTCCGGAACATATCCGGCAAGTGGCCGAGGCTTCCCTCAAACGCCTGAAAGTCGATGTAATCGACCTGTTTTACCAGCATCGTGTCGATCCGGATGTTCCGATCGAGGATGTCGCCGGTACTGTCGGCGATCTGATCGCAGAAGGCAAGGTCAGATACTTCGGTCTGTCCGAAGCCGGGGCCAATACCATCCGCCGTGCCCATGCCGTCTGCCCTGTCACCGCCGTACAGAGCGAATATTCCCTCTGGTGGCGAAAACCGGAAGAAGAAATTCTGCCTGCACTGGAAGAACTCGGCATCGGTTTCGTACCGTACAGTCCGCTCGGAAAAGGAATGCTGACCGGCGCATTCAATGCCGATACCCGTTTCGATACATCCGACTTCAGAAGTATTCTGCCGCGCTTTTCGCCGGAAGCCCTGAAAACGAACATGGCTATCGTCGATCTACTCAAACAGTTCGCCGTACAAAAACAGACCACACCCGCACGTATTGCACTGGCATGGCTGCTGGCGCAAAAACCCTGGATCGTACCGATTCCCGGAACGACAAAACTCTCCCGCCTTGAAGAAAACATCGGCGCTGCCGATATCACCCTGACGGCGGAAGAATTGCGCGAAATCGATCAGGCCACCTCGAAAATCCGGCTGGTCGGCGCACGATACCCTGAAAAACTGGAAAAAATGACCGGTCGCTGACCGTCATTGTCCGGTGGACGGCCATACAGAACACTGAAGCGGAAAATGAAACCCGACGGAAAATCCCTTTTATCCATACTGGCCGGCATCGTGCTCGCACTATGCAGCCTGTTTTATTGCGCAAAGGCAGATACCATGAATACCCGACAGGAAACCATACCGGACATCCGGCAGGAAAAAATCGTCATGATCGCCGCATTTACAGCAAACGGCGATTTGCCCCGTCTGAAAACGGCATTGCAAGAAGGACTGGACAGCGGACTGACAATCAGCGAAATACGGGAAATCCTGATCCAGCTCTATGCCTACACCGGTTTCCCGCGAAGCCTCAACGGTATCCAGACTTTCATGGATGTCGTCGCCGAACGGAAAAGCCGGGGCATCCATGACCCGGAAGGGGAAATGCCTGCCGCGTTGCCACCCGGAACCGACCGGGACGCCTATGGCGAACAGGTCAGGATGAAGCTGGCCGGCATCACGACCTTGCCTCCAAAAGCA
>CASETG010000103.1 GCA_949290765.1 Oxalobacter formigenes
GCCGCCGTAACCTGAGCGACTTTCTCCGTCCAGTGATCCAGATAATCCAGCGGCAAGCGATAGTAACCGATCATGGCAATCAGCTCCAGCACCTTGAGATTGTTATCCATCTGCATCGCAAAACTGTTGACCAAGTGATCACGCGCCGCTTGCAACTCAGCCTCATCAGGACCTTTACGCAAAAAATCATTCAGCGTTGCATTGACGACACCAATCGCATCAGCAGCCTGTTTTTTCTCGGTCTGCAAACCGATGACGAAAGGACCGGGCTGCAGCATCGGCTGGAATTTGCTGTAAACACTATATGACAAACCACGCTTTTCCCTGACTTCGGCCATAAGTCTGGAAGAAAAACCGCCGCCGCCCAGAATATAATTACCGACCGTCAACGCAAAAAAATCCGGATCGCCCCGTTTAAGCGAAGGCATACCGATCAGGATATGTGCCTGCGTAGCGGGATGCGCAATCGCATGCGTCTTTCCTGTTGAGAGCGTGACATCGGGAAGCACGGGCAACTCCTGATCCGAAACACCCAGACCGCTGCTGATCTCCTGCGCAATACGCCGCGCCCTTTCGATATCGATATCGCCGACAAGACTGATAACGGCCCTGTTGGCGACATAGTGCCTCTTATGAAAATCCACCAGATCATCTCGAGTGATTTGCTCAACAGACTCCGGTGTCGAGCTTTCACCATAAGGATGCGCCGGATAAATATCCTTTCTGAACGCCTTGGCGGCAATTGATTCAGGGCGCGTCATTTCCTCCCTGAGCGAAGCAATCACCCGCGCCTTGTCCCGTACCAGCAATGCTTCAGGAAACGATGGATTGGCAAGAAGCTGCGCCATCATCCGAATCGCCGCCCCTGATTCCTCTGGCCCAGACATCACGCGCAATGCATAACCGGCCCTGTCCATACTCGTCTTGTTGGAACGTATGGCGCCCGAGTCGGCAAACGTATCCAGTATTTGCGCCTCCGTAACATCTTCAACACCTGACCGTGCAATCCCCTTGTCCAGAGAACCGTTCGTCAAAGCGGCCAAGCCCGCCTTTCCTGCCGGATCCCTCCTCGAGCCCGCATCGAATTCGACACTGATATCCAGTACCGGAATCGCATGCGTCTCGACGAAAAAGACACGCGCCCCGTTCTCTGTCACCCAATGCTGGATAGGCAACGCCGCATATGCCTGAACGCCATATAACAGACAACCGAGCAAACCCGCCCTGAGGAAACGGTACACCTGATGCAACACATAATTACTCATTTTCATATATCGACTCGTTGATATAAATGGATATTTCCGTCACGACCTCACTGCGCCTTCTCTTTCGGCAAAGCTTCAGGAATCAGCGTAGCGACCGTCAATCCGTCATCCGAAAAATATTTTTTCGCTACCTGCTGAACCTGCTGCGGCGTCACCGCCTTGAGTTTTTCAATCGTCCGGTCGATCTGACGATGCCCGACACCCGTCATCTCGAACACACCGATTTCCATCGCCTGACCGAACATCGAATCGCGCTTGTATATCTGCGAAGAGATCAGCTGCATCTTCACACGTTGCAACTCGGCTTCCGATATACCGTCTTTGGCAATTCGCGCAATCTCGCCGCGCAACCGTTTCTCCAGTTCCTCGACTGTCACACCTTTGGAAGGCACTCCCTCAAGGACAAACAGTGCAGGCCCGCGCGAAAGCGCCGAATAACTCGCGCCTACCGCCAACGCGACCTTTTCCTGACGCACAAGCGTAGCCGGCAAGCGTGCATTGTCATATCCATCCAGTATGGAAGACAGTACATCAAGCGCATAGACATCCTGATCCTTTTCGACATTCCGCAACGCCGGAACCTTGTATGCCAGCACGACCATCGGATTTTCCGCCGGCGCCGAAACCGCTACCCGCCGGATACCACGCTGTTCCGGTTCTTCCTGCGGTTTGACCGGCGTAATCTTTTTGGGCTTGATCTGTCCGAAATGTTTTTCAGCCATCTTGCGGACAGTCTTCGCATCCACATCGCCGACAACGACCAGTGTCGCATTATTCGGAGCATACCAACGTTCATACCAGTGCCGCGCGTCATCAACCGTCATATTCTGCAAATCGTTCATCCAGCCAATGATCGGCCAATGATAGGGATGCGCGACAAACGCACTTGCACGCAGCGCTTCATCCAGCCTTCCTTCCGGCTGATCATCCGTTCTCCAGCGCCGCTCTTCCATCACGACCCGGATTTCCTTGTCGAAATCAGACGCCTTGAACTGCAGGTTGCGCATACGATCCGCTTCCATTTCCATCATCTTTTCCAAATGATCTTTCGGAATCTGCTGAAAATAAGCCGTATAGTCCGTATTCGTAAATGCATTGTCCCTGCCGCCCAGTCGTGCGACCGTCTTGCTCAGGCTTCCCTCCGGAAACTTCCGCGTCCCCTTGAACATCATATGCTCCAGAACGTGCGCCACTCCTGTCGTTCCGTTACTTTCATCCATGGAGCCGACCCGATACCAGACCATATGCACAGCAACAGGCGCACGGTGGTCTTCCCGGACCACAACCTTCATCCCGTTGGCAAGACAAAACTCTTCGGCAGGTTCGGCTTGAACCCCGTTTTGTACCCAGAACAGGACAAACATCAGACCAAAAAAGATTTTTAGAATTTTCATATTGACAGCTCTGTTAAAATGAAAGTCTCGATAAACCTTTGCATTTTTTACTTCATTTCAGCGCACGACGGTTGCCAATGTTTAGTTTTTTCAAAAAGAAACACCCTGTCGAAAAGACAGAAGACGAAATCCGTACACCGGCATCTCCCGAAACCGCCACCGAAACCGCGGACACCCCGACTGATGCCAATATAGAGACTTGCACCACGATTGCCAAGCCGGAAGAAGAAAAAACATCCTGGTTCGCACGCCTCAAGGCCGGACTTGCAAGAACTTCTGCCAACCTGAACATCTTCGGCGGAACCAAAATCGACGAAGAACTGTTCGAAGAGCTGGAAACCGCATTGCTTGTCTCCGATGTCGGCTTGCCGGCAACCGAATATCTTCTGGACGAGCTACGCCAGAAAGTCAAACAAAATCGCCTGACCCAGCCATCCGAAATCCGCGAAGAACTGATCCGGCTGCTGACCGAACTGCTCACGCCCCTTCAGAAACCACTGGAAATCGGCCGTCATACCCCGCTCATCGTCATGATGACCGGCGTCAACGGCGCCGGCAAGACCACCACCATCGGCAAACTGGCAAAGCATCTCCAGCGTCATGACCAGAGCGTCCTGCTCGCTGCAGGCGACACTTTCCGTGCAGCAGCCCGTGAACAACTGGCAATATGGGGCGACCGCAACCGGATCACAGTCATCGCGCAAGAATCCGGCGATCCCGCAGCCGTCGCATTCGATGCCGTCCAGTCCGCAAAAGCGAAAAACATCGACGTCGTCATGGTCGATACGGCCGGCAGACTGCCGACGCAACTCCACCTGATGGACGAGCTCAAAAAAGTCAAACGCGTTATCGGCAAAGGCATGGATACCGCACCGCATGAAATCATACTCGTCATCGACGGCAATACAGGACAAAATGCGCTGACCCAGGTCAAGGCATTCGACGAAGCGCTTGGACTGACCGGCCTCATCGTCACAAAACTCGACGGCACCCCCAAAGGCGGCATTCTTGCAGCCATCGCAAAAAACCACCCTGTCCCCGTCTATTTCATCGGTGTCGGCGAGAAAATAGACGACCTGCAACCCTTCGACGCACAAGAATTTGCAAAAGCATTGCTGAGCTAGAAAATGAGCGCAATGATCCAATTCCAGAATGTATCCAGGTGCTATCCCAGCAACATCATCGCCCTACAGGACATCAACCTGACCATCGAGCAGGGTGAATTCGTTTTCCTGTCCGGCCCTTCGGGTGCCGGCAAATCGACACTGCTGAAAATGATAGCGGCCATCGAACGTCCCGATACAGGGACACTGACCGTCAACGGTCAGGACATCGGCGGGATCAAGCCGGCAGGCATACCGTTTCTGAGACGTAACCTCGGACTCATTCTCCAGCAACAACATTTACTGAATGACAAAACGATTCTCGAAAACGTGATGCTCCCCCTGTTCGTCACAGGCGTCACCGAAACCGAAGCACAATCCCGCGCACATGCGGCACTGGAAAAAGTCGGACTTGCAGAGCGCGCGACATCACTGCCGCTGACACTGTCGGAAGGCGAACAACAACGGGTCGCCGTCGCGCGCGCCATCGTCAACCAGCCGCAAATCATTCTGGCCGACGAACCGACAGCCAATCTCGACCGCGCCAACGCCGAAAAAGTGCTTGATGCCATCGCATTCTTTCAGTCTGCCGGCGTCACCTGCGTCATCTCCACCCATGACGAAAGCCTTTTCCCAAGAGCCGACCGGATAATTTATCTCGAGCGCGGCAGACTGCATCACATAGACCAACCCATAAAGGGTACAAAAGCATGAATACCTGGCTCCGTTATCATGTCTCGGCAATCTGTCTCGCACTTGCCCAGTTCCGACGCTCCCCGGGGCATTTCTTCTTCAATATTCTGGTTCTTTCCATGACACTGGCACTGCCCTTCGGCGGCATCACACTGCTCGACAACATCCAGTCCGTCACCAGACAACTGTCCGTATCGCCGGAAATCAGCCTTTTTCTGAAACAAAACACCGAACGTGCCGACGCGCAGAACATGGAACAATCCATCAGACAACTGCTGCGCAGAGACAACATCACGGCAGACATCATCTTCATTCCGAAAGAAGCTGCACTGGACTCGCTCGAAGAAAAAACCGGACTGAACGACATCGCCGACTCGCTTGGCAAAAACCCCCTGCCGGACTCCTATATCATCCGCCTGTCAGAAAGCGCACCCGACAGCACGACACTGTCGGCCAGAATCGAATCCCTTACCGCACAATTACAAAAACTCTCCGCAACCGACAAGGTACAAATCGACTCCGACTGGACAAAACGTCTGGCTGCCTTGCTCGGCGTCATGCGGATGGGCCTGCTGTTTTTGGGCATCGTGCTGGGCATCGTCGTAATCGTCGTCACCTTCAACACCATTCGTCTGCAAGTTCTGATGCATCTCGACGAAATCACGCTTTCATGGCACGTCGGTGCCAGCCGCGCCTATATCCGTCGTCCGTTCTGTTATATGGGCATTTTTCTCGGACTCTTTTCCGGGGCGCTGGCACTGATACTCGTCGGCCTGAGCCTGTATCCCTTCAACAGCGCCATCAACGAACTGGCACAGCTCTACGGCTCCGACTTCCGGCTTTCGCCACTGAATCCCGGCACATCAGCCGCCTTGTTACTGGCCAGCGCCGCACTTGGCTGGCTTGGCGCACTCCTGTCCGTCAACCGCCAGTTGAGAAAAATCTACTGAAATCAACAGTACATGCTCTCCATCACATGCAGCATACCGCACCATGATGCAGAACAAACCGCGACCAGCGTCTTGCCATAAAGTGAACAAAACACTGTCAACAGACACAAATTAGCACTCTACCCAAAAGAGTGCTAAAATAGAACTTGTCAGCAATTCATGCATTCAAATACACATACAGGAGAAAGAATGAACGCAAAGTCCGCACAAGCACTGATGCCGGCGAGCCGTCATACCTTGGCTCCGGTTGTTACAGGTTCGCTCGGCAACATCGATGCATACATCACAGAAGTCAATCGTTTGCCTATCCTGACCCAGGAACAGGAAACCGATCTTGCATTGCGCTACCGTCAGCATAACGATCTGGCCGCAGCACAAGAACTCGTCTTGTCCCATCTGCGACTGGTCGTTTCGATCGCACGCAATTACCTGGGATACGGTCTTCCCCATGCCGACCTGATTCAGGAAGGCAATATCGGTCTGATGAAAGCAGTCAAACGCTTCGACCCCGACATGGGCGTCAGACTGGTTTCCTACGCCATTCACTGGATCAAGGCGGAAATACACGAATACATCCTCCGGAACTGGAGAATGGTCAAGGTCGCGACCACCAAGGCCCAGAGAAAACTGTTTTTCAACCTGCGCAGCCACAAAAGCGGCACAGACGCCATGACGAGGGCGCAAATCCGCTCGCTCGCCGAAAAACTGAATGTCCGAGATGAAGACGTCATCGAAATGGAAACACGGCTCAACGGTCACGACATCGCATTGGAAACCCAGCACGATGACGACGATGACAATTTTGCGCCCATCGCCTATCTGTCTTCCGAACAGACCGAACCGACCCATATTCTGGAAACACGGCAAAACGACCGTATCCAGTCCGAAGGTCTCAGCGAAGCGCTTGAAAAACTGGATGCCCGTTCCCGCCGCATCATCGAGGCAAGATGGCTGAACAACGATAACGGAAACGGTGCCACATTGCACGAACTCGCCGCCGAATTCGGCGTTTCCGCAGAACGAATCCGGCAAATCGAGGCCGCTGCGCTCAAGAAAATGAAAAACACCCTGGCGACATACAGCTGAAAAGGTGCCTGAAGGCACCTTTTCTTTTCACTCATTCCCGAAACAAACGAATCATCCTTCCCGTATCATCCTGCGCCAAAGGTTCCCGGAAAGCATGCGCATAAATCACCTCGAACGTCAGTGACAATACCCCGTCATCCGTTCTTTCCGCTTCCAGCGCGTCGAGAAATCTCCGGCAAGCCCGTTTCCCCGACAAGCCGGCAGGACGACAAGACAGTGGATTGCCCCCCAATGCACGGACATCCGACAACAGACGTCCGGTTTCCGTATATGTCACGGTAATCCATTCACGCTCCAGTACAGGTGCGGAAAATCCCGCGCCGACCATATCGTCACCAATAGCCTGCATGCTTCTGAACGGCAAAACATGCGAACAGGCATCCACATCGCCATACGCCTTTTGCAACAATCCCAACGTTTTTTCACCGAAGCAGGAAAAAACAAGCAAACCGTCATCCCGTAAAACCTGCCGCCATTCACGGAATACACGCGCATGATCATCGCGCCAGTGCAAGGCCAGATTGGACCAAACCATATCGAACGTTTCTGGCGGAAACGGCAAACATCCGAAATCGCCACAACAGACCCCGCCGACAGATATATCCGCCATTCCGGCATATCCGGCAGCGCGCCGCACTCTGGTACACGCTGCATCCAGTCCATAAATCCGCGCATTTCCGAAAATATGCGCCAGCGCATCCATATCATCCCCGTCACCGCATCCTGCATCCAGAATATCAACCGGTTCGATTTTCATGACAGACAGACGCTCGCGCATCCGGTCGGCTATTTCTCTTGTCAGAAAACGGACATCGGCTGTTTTATTCGCCTTTTCAAACAACAAACGCACCTTCGGCAAATCAATAGGCATACAATTCTGTTTCTGCAAGATAATGAAAAACGCACCATAACACGAGCGACACAACCACCGGTTCCACAGACTTGCGCACATGTTACCAATCGCAAAATGATGGCTGATTATATGCACTGCTTGACAAGTCTTGCCAGTCTTACCGACAAGATTCCCTATCCCTGTGTCCTGTGCCATGCGTCCAGCCCTTACGGAATCTGCGACAACTGCACACGACAGTATCTGGATAATCCCGTGCCGCGTTGCAGATGCTGCGGCCATGACATCCCTGCAAGCAACACAACCGGTCACGCCGACCTGTGCGGCGCCTGTCTTGCCACCCACCCGACCTTCGACGCCACCATTGTGGCAACCGACTACGTACCGCCATTCGACCTGCTGATTCACCAACTCAAATTCGCGCATCAGCTTGCCCTAGCGCCCCTGATGGGCAAACTGCTCGACAGAGCCATCGCCCGACAAGCCGCCACCGACGACTGGCAACCGCCGGACATCCTCATTGCCGTACCATTGGGAAAAGCCCGTCTTATCGAACGCGGTTTCAATCAATCGCACGAAATCGCCAGAACGCTGGCCCACTTGATGCGACTCCCGCTGCATACAAGCCTTTTATACCGCAACAGGGAAACCGCCAAACAATCCACCATTTCATTCAGTGAAAGAAAACACAACGTCCACAACGCCTTCACCGTCGAACATGACGCCCTTCCTCTCATTCGCGGGAAACACATCGGCGTAATCGATGACGTCATGACGACAGGACACACACTGGAAGAAATCGCACGTATTCTGAAAAAAGCGGGTGCCGGATACATCACCAATTTCGTCTTTGCGCGCACCCCATTCAAACTGTTACAGGAGAACTGAAGTGTTTCATGTCGTACTGGTAGAACCGGAAATCCCGCCGAATACCGGAAATATCATCCGTCTGTGCGCCAATACAGGCGCGCAACTGCATCTTGTCGAGCCGTTGGGATTTCCCCTTGATGACGCGAAAATGCGCCGTGCCGGACTGGACTACCATGAATTCGCCACCATGAAGGTCCACAAAAACTGGGAAGCCTTCCTCCAGAGCGAATCCCCCTCGCCGGCTCGCATGTTCGCTTTCACGACACATGGCAAAACCTGTTTTTCCACAACGACATTTCGGCCCGGAGACTTTTTTGTCTTCGGCTCGGAAACCAAAGGCCTCTCGCCCGAAATACACCATTTCTTCGCCGAAGGCCATCGCATCCGCCTGCCCATGCGTCCTCACAACCGCAGCCTGAACCTGTCCAACAGCGTCGCCGTCGTCGTATACGAAGCCTGGCGACAAAACGATTTCGCCGGCGGTATCTGAAACAAAAAACCCCGACGCCGGTTATATCCGGCATCGGGGTTATCCAGAAAAAATCAGGCTAGCTGAACATGGATTTGACCTTGTCCATCCATGATTTTGCCTGCGGACTATGCTTGGCGCCACCTTCCACAATCAGCCCGTCGAATTCACGCATCAGCGCTTTTTCACGATCCGTCAGATTGACCGGCGTTTCCACTCTCACATGACAGAACAGATCACCGGGTTGCGAGGAACGGACACCCTTGATCCCCTTACCTTTCAGACGGAAAGTCTTGCCTGTCTGCGTTCCCGCAGGCACATTGAATGCAACACGGTTATTCAGGGTCGGCACCTCGATCTCGCCGCCCAATGCAGCGATACCGAACGAAATCGGCATTTCGCAATGCAGATCGTCCCCCTCACGCCTGAAAACCGGATTGGGCAATACCCGGATTTCGACATACAAGTCCCCCGGAGGCCCGCCATTCTGGCCCGGTTCACCATTGCCGGAAGAACGAATCCGCATCCCGTCATCGATACCTGCGGGAATCTTGACTTCCAGCGTCTTGTTGCGTCTGATCTTGCCGGCACCATGACAAGTCGTACAGGGCTCCTTGATGACCTTGCCGGTTCCATGGCAAGTCGGGCACGGCTGCTGGATACTGAAAAAACCCTGCTGCATCCTGACCTGTCCCTGACCGTTACAAGTCGTACACGTCGTCGGCGACGTACCCGGCTTCGCCCCCGAACCATGGCAAGTCTCGCAATTATCCCAGGAAGGCACGCGAATCGTCTTGGTACATCCTCTGGCCGCTTCCTCAAGCGAGATATCCATATTGTAGCGAAGGTCGGCGCCACGATACATTTGCGGTCCGCTGCTCCTCTGTCCGCGTCCACCGCCGAAAATATCACCGAAAATATCACCAAAAGCATCCGCGAAATCCGCTGCACCCGGATGCCCTCCCATATTCATATTGGGGTCGACACCGGCATGGCCGAAACGGTCATAAGCCTCCCGTTTATGTTCATCGGAAAGAACCTCGTAGGCTTCCTTGACTTCCTTGAACTTCTCTTCGGCGGTTTTGCTATCCGGATTACGGTCGGGATGATACTTCATCGCCAGCTTGCGGTAGGCTTTCTTGATCTCATCCTCTGAAGCGTTTTTGGCAACCCCCAAAACATCATAAAAATCTCGTTTTGCCATCTTGTCTACTTTACAAAAAGCGATTCAGCATAATCAGAATGCGCTAAATACCATCATCGTTTCCACAAGGAACAGGCTGGCATCCGTTCAACATATCTGAAACATTCAAACAGAAAGCCGAGCAGAAAATACGTCATCAGACGATCATTTCTGCCCGGCGAACAGTACCCAAGGAATTGATCGGTCTTATTTGTCTTTCACTTCCTTGAAGTCGGCATCGACGACATCATCCTTGCCATCCTGCGCTGCAGAAGCACCGCCCGCTCCCGGCGCGGCTCCCGCCGTACCTGCGGCTGCCGCCTTGGCCTGCTGTTCTGCATAAACCGCTTCACCCAGTTTCTGGGCAGCATTGGCCAGTGCGCTCATCTTGGCATCGATGGCTGCCTTGTCGTCACCCTTCAGGACTTCCTCCAGATCCTTGATCGCGTTTTCGATCGATTCCTTCGCGGCTGCATCGAGCTTGCTGCCGTGTTCATCGAGCGACTTGCGTGTCGTATGAACCAGTGCATCACCCTGATTGCGCGCTTCGGTCAATTCGCGAATCTTGTGATCCTCGGCCGCATTCATTTCCGCATCCTTGATCATCCGCTGGATTTCCTCTTCGGACAAACCGGAATTGGCCTTGATGGTAATCGTATTTTCCTTGCCGGTCGCCTTGTCTTTCGCACTGACATGCAAAATACCGTTGGCATCGATATCGAACGTGACTTCGATCTGCGGCATACCGCGCGGTGCGGCCGGAATACCTTCCAGATTGAATTCACCCAACGCCTTGTTACCGGCGGCCATTTCACGTTCGCCCTGATAAACCTTGATCGTCACGGCCGGCTGATTATCTTCAGCCGTCGAGAAAATCTGGCTGTACTTCGTCGGAATCGTCGTATTCTTCTGAATCATCTTGGTCATCACGCCACCCAGGGTTTCAATACCCAGAGACAGCGGGGTGACATCCAGCAGCAACAAGTCCTTGCGATCGCCCGACAGGACAGATCCCTGCAGCGCAGCACCG
>CASETG010000104.1 GCA_949290765.1 Oxalobacter formigenes
ATTGGTCTGGCATCCCCTGAAAAAATCAGATCGTGGTCGTATGGTGAAGTCAAGAAACCGGAAACGATCAACTACCGTACATTCAAGCCGGAACGTGACGGCCTGTTCTGCGCGAAGATTTTCGGACCGATCAAGGATTATGAATGTCTGTGCGGCAAGTACAAACGTCTGAAACACCGTGGTGTGATTTGTGAAAAATGCGGCGTGGAAGTGACGCTTGCCAAGGTTCGTCGTGAACGGATGGGGCATATCGAACTGGCTTCTCCGGCAGCGCATATCTGGTTTCTGAAATCCCTGCCATCCCGTCTGGGCATGGTGCTCGACATGACGCTGCGCGATATCGAACGTGTCCTGTATTTCGAAGCTTATGTCGTTACTGATCCGGGTATGACGCCGCTCAAAAAATGCCAGATCATGTCCGAAGACGACTATGCTGCGAAATATGAAGAATATGGCGATGAGTTTTCCGCCTCGATGGGTGCGGAAGGTATCCGTGAGTTGCTGCGTTCGATCGACATCGACCGCGAAGCGGAGCTGTTGCGCAATGAGCTCAAGGATTCCAAGTCGGAAGCCAAAATCAAGAAGTATGCAAAACGTCTGAAAGTGCTGGAAGCTTTCCAGCGTTCCGGAATCAAGCCGGAATGGATGATTATGGAAGTGTTGCCGGTGCTGCCACCTGAATTGCGTCCGCTGGTACCACTGGATGGCGGTCGTTTTGCGACTTCCGATTTGAATGACCTGTATCGCCGGGTCATCAATCGTAACAATCGACTGAAACGTCTGCTGGAATTGCGTGCGCCTGAAATCATCACACGCAATGAAAAACGTATGCTTCAGGAAGCGGTCGATTCGTTGCTGGATAACGGTCGTCGCGGCAAGGCCATGACCGGTGCGAACAAGCGTCCGTTGAAATCCCTGGCTGAAATGATCAAGGGCAAGGGCGGTCGTTTCCGTCAGAACCTGCTGGGCAAGCGCGTCGACTATTCCGGCCGTTCCGTCATTACCGTCGGTCCGCAGCTGAAATTGCATCAGTGCGGTTTGCCGAAACTGATGGCGCTGGAACTGTTCAAGCCATTCATTTTCAACAGACTCGAACTGATGGGACTTGCGACGACCATCAAGGCGGCAAAACGTCTGGTCGAACTGCAGGAACCGGTCGTCTGGGATATTCTCGAAGAAGTCATCCGCGAACATCCTGTGATGCTCAACCGTGCGCCGACCTTGCACCGTCTGGGTATCCAGGCATTCGAACCGGTGCTGATCGAAGGCAAGGCCATCCAGCTGCATCCGCTGGTTTGTGCCGCGTTCAACGCGGACTTCGACGGCGACCAGATGGCGGTACACGTTCCGTTGTCGATCGAGGCGCAGCTTGAGGCACGTACCCTGATGCTGGCTTCGAACAATATTTTGTTCCCGTCCAACGGCGAGCCTTCCATCGTGCCGTCCCAGGATATGGTGCTGGGTCTGTATTACGCGACACGTGAAAAAATCAACGGCAAGGGCGAAGGCATGATGTTTGCTGACATCGCCGAAGTCCAGCGTGCTTACGACAACAAGGAAGTCGAACTGGCAACGCGTGTCACGGTGCGCTTGCCGGACTATGTCAAGGATCCGGTCACGGGTGAAACCGTCAAGAAACTGGTTCGTTACGAAACGACGGTCGGTCGTGCACTGCTTTCGGAAATTCTGCCGGAAGGTCTGCCGTTCTCCGTGCTGAATACGCCGCTGAAGAAAAAGGAAATCTCGCGTCTGATCAATACGTCGTTCAGAAAGTGCGGTCTGCGCGCGACAGTCGTTTTCGCAGACCATCTGATGCAGTCAGGTTTCAGACTGGCGACCCGTGCCGGCATTTCCATCTGTATCAACGATATGTTGGTGCCGAAACAGAAATCCGAACTGATTTCCGCGGCAGAACAGGAAGTCAAGCAGATCGAACAGCAGTATGCTTCCGGTCTGGTCACGTCCGGCGAACGTTACAACAAGGTGGTCGATATCTGGGGCAAGACCGGCGACAGTGTCGGCAAGGCCATGATGGATCAGCTGAAGGTGGAGGAAGTTGTCAAGCGCGACGGTTCCGCCGGTACGCAGGAATCTTTCAACTCCATTTACATGATGGCCGATTCCGGTGCACGCGGCTCCGCAGCGCAGATTCGTCAGCTGGCAGGTATGCGTGGTCTGATGGCGAAACCGGACGGCTCGATTATCGAAACGCCGATTACCGCCAACTTCCGTGAAGGTCTGAACGTATTGCAGTACTTCATTTCCACGCATGGCGCCCGCAAGGGTCTGGCAGATACGGCACTGAAGACGGCAAACTCCGGCTACCTGACCCGTCGTCTGGTCGATGTGACACAGGATCTGGTCGTTATCGAAGACGATTGCGGTACGCATGAAGGCGTCGTTATGAAAGCGCTCATCGAAGGTGGTGAAGTCGTCGAAACGTTGGGCGATCGTATTCTGGGCCGTGTTTGCGCAAATGACATCATCAATCCGGAATCGCGTGAAGTGCTTTACGAGGCCGGCACGCTGCTGGACGAAGACAAGATCGAGGAAATCGAACGTTTGGGCATTGACGAGGTCAAGGTCCGTACGCCGCTGACTTGCGAAACCCGTTATGGTATGTGCGCCAAATGTTATGGCCGCGATCTGGGACGCGGCTCGCTGGTCAATGCCGGTGAGGCTGTCGGTGTGATTGCCGCACAATCCATCGGCGAACCCGGAACCCAGCTGACGATGCGTACTTTCCATATCGGCGGTGCCGCCTCGCGTTCTGCAGTGGCTTCCAGTGTCGAGGCGCGTTCCAACGGTACGATTCATTTTACGTCGGCCATGCGTTATGTCACCAACGACAAGGGTGACCAGATCGTGATTTCCCGTTCCGGTGAAATCACGATTGCGGACGATGTCGGTCGCGAACGCGAACGCCATAAAGTGCCATATGGTGCGACCTTGCTGGTCAACGACGGTTTGCCGGTCAAGGCTGGCAAGGTACTGGCTACCTGGGATCCGATGACCCGTCCGATCATTACGGAATATGCCGGTACGATCCGCTTTGAAAATGTGGAAGAAGGGGTGACTGTCGCCCGTCAGGTCGATGAAGTGACAGGCTTGTCCACACTGGTGGTTATCGACCCGAAACGTCGCGGTACATCGACCCGTTCGGCGCGTCCTCAGGTCAAGTTGCTCAACGACAACGGAGAGGAAGTCAAGATCGCCGGCACGGAACATGCCGTGACGATCAGCTTCCAGGTGGGGGCGCTGCTGATGGTTCAGGACGGCCAGAAAGTGTCTGTCGGTGAAGTGCTTGCACGTATTCCGACCGAATCGCAGAAGACCCGTGACATTACGGGGGGGCTGCCGCGTGTTGCGGAATTGTTCGAGGCTCGTTCTCCGAAGGATGCCGGTATGCTGGCCGAAGTGACCGGTACTGTGGCGTTCGGCAAGGAAACCAAGGGCAAACAGCGTCTTGAAATCACCGACATGGACGGCAATCGTCATGAGTTCCTGATCGGCAAGGACAAGCAGGTTCTGGTTCATGATGGCCAGGTCGTAAACAAGGGCGAAATGATCGTCGATGGGCCTGCAGATCCTCAGGATATTCTGCGCTTGCTGGGTATCGAGGCGCTTGCCCGTTATATCGTCGATGAAGTGCAGGACGTTTACCGCCTGCAGGGTGTCAAGATCAATGACAAGCATATCGAAGTCATTGTTCGCCAGATGCTGCGCCGTGTGAATGTGGTCGATGCAGGTGATACCTGCTACATTCCGGGCGAACAGGTAGAACGTTCGGAATTGCTGGACGAAAACGATCGCGTCATTGCGGAAGGCAAACGGCCGGCGACTTATGAAAATGTCTTGCTGGGTATCACCAAGGCATCCTTGTCGACCGATTCGTTCATTTCGGCTGCATCCTTCCAGGAAACGACCCGTGTTCTGACGGAAGCCGCCATCATGGGCAAGAAAGATTCCCTGAGAGGTCTGAAGGAAAACGTGATCGTCGGTCGTCTGATTCCGGCAGGTACAGGGTTGGCGATGCATCGTGCGCGCAAGCAAAAAGCGATCTGGGAACAGGAAGAACGCGCAGCCCTGCAGCGTGCGGAGCAGTTGCAGCATGAGCAGCAACAGAGTGTTTCCGATGTCGTCAGTGAAAATCCTGAACAGGAATGATGAAGTCAATCGGAAGGCATGCCGTGAAATAGCGGGATGCCTTCCGGCGAAAGCAAGTGCAGTACCTGTTGTTTTTGGCGTGGTCTGTCGGCGTATGTCGTTGAAGTAATTGACTTTGCCAAGGAGACAGTTTAGAATCCGCAGTCTTTGGTGCGTTTGGATGACGAATGCAGGATACGGTTGTCCGGTCGCACAACCTGTGGTGATAGTTTTTCCATGGAGTCCCCGGCCATTGTGGGTGGTCGGGATTTTTCTGTAATTTTACTTAGTTGGATTAAATCGATGCCAACCATCAATCAATTGATTCGCCAACCACGTGTGACTGTCAAGGCAAAAAGCAAGTCGCCTGCGTTGGAAAATTGTCCGCAAAAGCGTGGCGTATGTACCCGTGTTTATACGACAACCCCGAAAAAACCGAACTCTGCATTGAGAAAGGTTGCAAAGGTCAGACTGACCAATGGTTTTGAGGTCATTTCCTATATCGGTGGTGAAGGTCACAATCTGCAGGAACACAGCGTTGTTTTGCTGCGTGGCGGTCGTGTCAAGGACTTGCCGGGTGTTCGTTACCACATGGTCCGCGGTTCTCTCGATACGCAGGGTGTCAAGGATCGTAAGCAGGCTCGCTCCAAGTACGGTGCAAAACGCGCCAAAGCGGCAAGTAAATAATCAGGGTCGGTCGTGTGGCCGAGTAAGTGGTGTGTCATGATGGCGCACCGTGAGTGCATGCACTCAGCTGAAGAAAGAAAGGAAAAGAAATGCCTCGTCGTCGTGAAGTGCCAAAACGCGAGATTCTGCCGGATCCGAAGTTCGGCAATGTTGATGTAGCAAAATTCGTGAATGTGCTGATGCTTTCCGGCAAGAAGTCTGTTGCGGAAAACATCATTTACGGAGCCTTCGAAATCATCGAAGGTAAATCCGGGAAAGATCCTCTGGAAGTTTTCATGCAGGCGGTCAATAACTGCAAACCGCTGGTTGAAGTCAAGTCCCGTCGTGTTGGCGGTGCCAATTATCAGGTTCCTGTTGAAGTTCGTCCGGTTCGCCGTATGGCGTTGGCAATGCGCTGGCTGCGTGAGGCCGCTATCAAGCGCAGTGAAAAATCCATGCCGCAGCGTTTGGCTGGCGAGCTGATGGAAGCTGCCGAAGGTCGTGGTGGTGCCATGAGAAAACGTGATGAAGTTCATCGCATGGCAGAAGCCAACAAGGCTTTCTCCCATTTCCGCTTCTAGTTCGAGAATGAGAGGGTGGCTGTCAGATACCGTATGTTCAGGCGGCTGCCCGTGGAAAATATCAGGCAGGCCGGGCGCATTTGCAGTGGAAATGCAGCTCGGTTTTGTTTATTAAAAAGTTTTAGGAAAGATTATGGCTCGCAAGACACCGATCGAACGTTATCGTAACATTGGTATTTCTGCACATATTGATGCAGGCAAAACGACGACGACTGAACGTATTCTTTTTT
>CASETG010000105.1 GCA_949290765.1 Oxalobacter formigenes
CGGAGCGGAACAAAGTGCGTTTTCAACCTTGCGAATCAGCTTCATCGTCTCCATGCGGTTGTGTGTGCACACGACGATTTCGATCAAGGCATTCTTTCGATCAGGCGATTCCTGTCCCAGATAGTTGACCGGGTCGCCCCCGATCTGACGCCATACACAAAACGGGGTTGGCGTGTCGATTTCCGCGACATCCGGAAAAACACGTTCTCCGAAAATGGATGACAATGTTTCAACCAGCGCTTTTTCCATTGATGACCTCGATGGCTATGCGGGTGTACGTTTCCCTGATCGTCTTCATGGCTGCATCTCTTGACGCGTCCCATGCCGGCTCAAGATACGGATTGCCCTTGATATGCCGTATCGCACGACTGTTTTTCCGTTTCTTCCCGCCGCGTGTGCGAAATTCTCCGCCGCCGATATGGTAGATCACCTGTCCTTCATAGACGTTATGCCCGTGCCCAGCCAACCACCAGTGCGGTGCCTTGCTGATATTGACACCGACGCGGTAGTTGATGTTCTGCGCTGACGGCGATATATCCGGGTCGAAATAGCGATAAACGGCTCCTTTGAGCAACCCGCTTTTGACGGGTACCCTTCGATGCAGTTCGTCGTACACGACTTTGGCACCGGCCGCCACGGCTTTACCTAGAATGGACGGCTTCGCGTTTGGCTCGTCCGTAATGGCTTTCAGGCGTTTGACCAGATCATCGGCCGAGAAATCGACGGTGAAATTGACTGTGCTCATGTCGCCACCTTCTGGATCACAAGGTCGATGTGCGTCCGGCCCGGAAGTTTTTCCACAATATCGTAGGTTTCTCCATCGAACACGATACGCATGTTCGTCGAGACGTCACGCTTTCTGATACGGCAACTGGCTTTCGGCTGATAGTTCTCACGTTCCGCCTTGATGTTTTCCTTTCCGTTCGTGAAAAGCACATTCGCCCAAGTATCGCAGACATGTTCCCAGTCGTTGACGGGCTGGCCTGCCGCATCACGAACAGAAACCGGACGATAAATCGCTATACGGTCTCTCAACTGGCCGATTCTCATAAATCCACTCTCCTGTAAGGAGCGACAAGCGTTTCCATCGTTTTCGATGTGGACATCTTGATCGACGTGAACTGGATTTCCCTGTTTTCGTACAAGTCACCGACAAACAGGAGGGTCGCAGCAACCAGAGATTTCGGCAATTCCTCGAACTCTCCGCACCGCTTCGCTATCCAGTCTTCCGCCGCGTCGATATAGGTCTGGATCAGATCGTCCTCATCCGAATGATCGACGCGCAAATGCTGTTTGGCTTGTTGCAATGTGATGTAAGACATTGGGAAACCCATGAATGGAACGTAAGGAATCTTCAACAGGATGCGGAACAGAATCCGCATCCGCCTTTATCCCGAAATTTCGAGAACTTTGACGGCGTTTGCATCCAGCAAATTGCCGCCGGAGCGAATCCACTGGCAGAAGCCTACCTGGCCGTTCAGTGCGAATGCAGAATCATCGAAACGTCTCAGGGAAGCGCTGTTTCTGACATCCCTGATCTGATAGGCGCCCAGATTGCCGTAGATGATCGGTTTGTCTTCCGGCATGTCGTTGTTGATGATGATGCGCTGTCCCAGTAGAATGTCCGGAGAACCGGCCGTCATGGATGGCTGCCAGATCGGACGCCCGATGGTGTCTTTCAGCAGCGCCAGAGATAGGACGGCAGCGTCCGACATCATCCAGGCGGCCTGTCCACGATAGGCAGGGTCGATGCTGTGTTTCAGTTGCAGCATGGTGTCGTAACTGATCGCGCCGGTCACACCGACCGTTGCGGCCGTGACAATCCCTTTCGGCTGCCCGGTACCTGTACCCGTCGTGTAATGCTGGTTCTGGATTCTCGCAATACGGGTGGAGAGGCGATCGATGACGTAACGCACGATGTCGATGCCGGAATCCTGGATCAGCTCGACCGACAGTGCCAGCTTTTTCGAGGAATATTTGTAAACCAGAAGATTGGTGACGCCGAATGTAATGGCTTGTTCGGTCACTGCCGCGTTTTCCCCGACGATTTCACCGACTTCTTTGGTTCCGTCAGAGGTCGGCCACTTCATTTCAATACCACTTTCCGTTGACATGACGGATGCCGCGGTACGCATTCCACCAAAGGCTTTCTGCGCATCGATGACATACGATGCCAGTTCTTCCGGAACGGTATAGCCGCCGTCGGCATCCGTTCCCTTCGACATGGCGTTGCTGATTTCCGGTATCGTTCCTTTCCGGAGGTACATTTCGAATGCGGCTTTCTGTTCACCGTTTTTATCCGGTTTTACGTTCGTCACATCCTTGAAAAAGTTCTCGGCTTCGTTTTCGCGCATCGCCTC
>CASETG010000106.1 GCA_949290765.1 Oxalobacter formigenes
CGATAAAATAATCGTGAAATGCTTTTTTATTATCGGCAATAGTCATAAACGCACACGCTTCCTTGTATAAAATAGCGATTTTATCAAAATCATTCACGTCCAGATGACGATCGTACACAAATCGGTATTGCTCAATTACAGCGCAGAGCAAATGTATGCGCTGGTCGATGACATGGAAAGCTACCCTTTCTTTTTGCCATGGTGCGACCGGGTCGAAATCCAGCGTGATCCGGATGGACAAACGGTTATCGCATCCATCTTCCTGAACTTTTGCGGGATCACGCAAAGTTTCACGACATGCAACACCCATACCGAACCGTCATCTATCCGGATGAAACTCATCCGGGGCCCTTTCCGACGACTCGACGGACAATGGACATTCAGTGCGCTGGACGGCAACCGCTGCCGTGTGGAACTGTATCTGAATTACGAGTTTTCACATTTCTTTCTTGAAAAACTGCTGGGACCGGTTTTCGATATGGTCACCAACAGTCTGGTCGATTCGTTTTGCGAGCGCGCACGGAAAATCCATGGATAACGACACCGCAGCCTCCGTACATTCTGTCGCCATTCAGGTCTGTTATGCCGAAACGGATCGCCAGCTCATCATGGATCTGACCGTCGCCGAAGGCACACGACTGATCGACGCCATCCGGCAAAGCGGTATCGAAAAAAAACTGTCCATCACTGTCAGGGAAGGCCAGGTCGGCATATTCGGCAAGAAAAAACCTTTTGACACCATCCTCCACGCAGGCGACCGCATCGAAATCTACCGTCCGCTGGCCGCCACACCACAGGAATTGCGGCGACGTCGCCTTCAGAACGGCAACAACGCCTGACCGTTCATTTCAGCAACGGTTCGAGAAAAGGCCACACATTGTCCAGCATGATGGGCTGCGCAGCAGCTACCGGATGGATATTGTCGCTCTGGAACAGATCATCTCGTTCTGCCACGCCTTTCAGGAAAAAAGGCACCAGCGAGACCTTGCCTTTTTTCGCCACCGCAGGATACACACCGGCGAAATCCCGCGTATATGCCTGACCGTAATTGGGCGGAATCTGCATCCCCAGAAGCAAGACTGTTCCTTTCTGCTTCTTCACCATCTCCACCATGGCCAGCAAATTGTCATACATGGACTTGACGGGAAATCCACGCAATCCGTCATTGGCGCCCAGCTCGATGACCACGACCGAAGGCGCATACCGCTTGAGCAACGCCGGCAATCTTGCCTTGCCGCCGCCTGACGTATCGCCGCTGATGCTGGCATTGACGATCGTGATTTCCGGATAATCCTTTTTCAGCCGTTTCCCCAGCAAATCGACCCAGCCGCTTCCTTTTTCCAGCCCATATCCCGCCGACAGGCTGTCGCCCAATACCAACACGGTCTTTTGCGTCGCGCAGGCAGAATGGCCTGAAAAAAGACATAATAAAAACATAAAGGCGACGACATGCCAGAAACGAAATACCGAAAACCTGTGCCGGAACACACCTGATATATCCATGCCAAACACTCCTTGTCTCCATCACCCCGCCATTGAGGCCGTTCATTTGTACAAAACGGTTGCCGATGCGACCGATACGCTTGCCATCCTGCAAGACATTCACTTCAGCATTCCCGAAAATGAAACCGTTGCCATCATCGGCGCTTCCGGCTCCGGAAAAACGACGCTGCTAAGCCTTCTGGCCGGACTGGATACGCCGACAGCCGGAACCGTCAGGTTGCGCGGCATCGACATCTTCGCGATGAACGAAGACGAACGCGCCATGCTGCGGAAAAAATTGCTCGGTTTCGTGTTCCAGTCATTCCAGCTGTTGCCGCACCTCACCGCACTCGAGAATGTCATGTTGCCGCTGGAACTGCAAGGTGTGCCGCACGCCGCCACGCGAGCGAAATCGCTGCTGGAACGAGTCGGACTGTCATCTCGCACACAACATTATCCCAGATACCTCTCCGGCGGAGAACAGCAGCGTGTCGCGCTGGCGCGCGCCTTCATCACCGAACCGCCGCTTCTGTTCGCCGATGAACCGACCGGCAATCTCGATACCAGAACAGGACAAGATATCATCGAACTGATGTTCGCCATGCACAGGGAACACGACATGACACTGGTTCTGGTAACGCACGATATGGAAGTCGCCGCCAGATGCCATCATGTCATCGAAATCCGTGACGGCCGAATGGCGGATGGAAAGCCTGTACGCTAACGCCAGTATTCCGGCATATCATCCTGTGTGTGAACGTTTTTCTCAGGCTGCTGTTTGAGCGGCTCGACGACGGCATCGTCGTTCCCGCCACCATCGAGTCTGGTCAACCGGCGTTTCATTCTCGCTCTTTCGGCCAGCGCCCGTTTTTTTTCTTCCGGCAGTTTCTGGTACTCCTGCCACTTTTGCGACTTGTGTTCCGTATCGAGTTTTCTGAACCCAAGATAATTCTGTCTGGCCTGACGACGCTGTTCAGGCGTGAGGTTCAGCCAGTCACGGATATGGTTCCGGAAACGCTGCTTTTTCTCAGGAGACATATGTTCCATCTTGCGTGCCACGGCAAGCCATTTCCCTTTCTGGGCGACGGTCAACTGTCCCCAGGTATTTTCAAGCGGCGCGAGGGATTCTTTCTGCGCAGGTGTCAGGCTGTCCCATGAATCGTCCGCACCGACCTTTTCATACGCCTGCTCCATGCCGAAGAACGCACGCAGACCATCCATCGGTAAAAAAGCATAAACCACCCCGACGACGACCAGAGCCAGTATCGCCGTTACGGATACCCACCGTGATACCACCGTCCCGCCAGAACGCTGCCGCCCGCTCATCCCACGAACCCCGGTTCACGATCTGTCTGCGACATAGGCCCTGAAACCGGCATCTGCATAAGCTGACGGCGGCAACTCATCCGACAAGACTGCGATGTCTATATCGGTGATTTCGCGAATCTGCCGCTGTTGCTCGTAATGGAATATGCCTGTCAGTCCGACAGCCAGCGCCAGTGCCGGCAGGCCGAGTCCCAGTCTCGCCATCCATGAAGATGTACCGGAAAAACCGCCGTTCATCCCGGCGCATACCCGCTGAAAGACATTCACATAAAGTGGCGTCGCCTTCTTGCGAGCGACCGCGGCAAGACGTGCCTGCTCAAGCCGTTGCACGATGTCATCGGGCATATCGTCGAGTTTTTCGTTCAATGCATGGCGCACCTTGTAAGCGAAATTTTCCTCATTCATGTTCATAGCGCAATCCCTCTTGCCTTGAGCGCTTTTGCCAGCGCATGAGCCGCACGCGAACAATGCGTCTTGACGCTCCCCTCGGAACAATTCATCGCCTCTGCCGTTTCCGCGACATCCATATCATTCCAGTAACGCATCAAAAACGCTTCCCGTTGACGGGCCGGCAATTTTTCGATTTCCTCCTCGATAATTTTCAACACCTGCGCCCGTTCGAGCTTGTCGGCTGACGACTCGACCATCTCATGGCTTTCATCGCCCTGATAAACATCGAGCAAATCGAAATCGTCATCTTCGCCGTTACCGGACAAGCTCGAAAAAAGGCTGACCCAGGTATTCCTGACCTTTTCGCGGCGGAAAAAATCGCTGATCGTGTTCTGAAGGATACGCTGGAACAGCATCGGCAACTCCGCCGCCGGTCTGTCCCCGTATTTTTCCGCAAGTTTGATCATCGCATCCTGAACGATGTCCAGAGCCGTTTCATCGCGCCTGACCGCATAGGCAGCCTGCTTGAAAGCCCGTTTTTCGATACTTGCCAGAAAGTCAGATAATTCTTTGTCCGTTGCCATGCGAATGGGCAGGAAACCCAGCCATACAGAAATAAATAAGACGCGGCGCACCGGCCACGTCAAGCAGGTGCACATGCTAGCAAAGAAAAACCAGCTTGTGCAGATAGTGGTGTAAAATTACTTGTTTTATACAATTGCCGAAGTATTGTAAATTTGTAAAATTGAGTAGCGCTTGATCAAAATATCGAAAGCGATTATCTGCTAGCCGCCGCATTACCCTGTGGCGGATCGTTTTCTCGCATGGTGCCCATCATGCCGCCTGTCGTGAAAACATGCTTTGCTGTTTTGAAAGCTGTTTGCTCTGACCCGCGCCACAAGCGCGAGAAATTGATACTTGTTTTGCGATGTTTCGCAATAGAATGAGAGAATTGTTCCTTGCAATTCCAGTTTCGCCAGGAAAGAGCATCCGATCAATTTCCAGTGGACCTTGAAAGGAAAGAATTATGAGTTTAGAAATGACAGGTTCCGACATTCTCGTCAGGAGCCTGGCCGAAGAAGGAGTAGAGCACGTTTTCGGATATCCCGGTGGTGCCGTCCTCTATATTTACGACGCCATCTACAAACAGGACAAATTCAAGCATATCCTTGTCCGTCATGAACAGGCTGCCGTCCATGCGGCAGATGCCTACGCCAGAAGTTCCGGAAAAGTCGGCGTCGCGCTGGTAACTTCCGGCCCGGGCGTCACCAATGCCGTCACGGGTCTGGCCACAGCCTACATGGACTCCATTCCGCTCGTTCTCATCAGCGGTCAGGTCGCCACCCACGCCATTGGCTCCGACGCCTTCCAGGAATGCGACGCCGTCGGCATCACACGTCCTTGCGTCAAGCACAATTTCCTGGTCAAGGACGTCCGCGATCTCGCCGTCACCATCAAAAAAGCGTTCTATATCGCATCCACTGGCCGTCCCGGTCCGGTTCTGATCGACATCCCCAAGGATGTCAGCATGCAATCCTGCATCTTCGATTATCCGAAGGAAATCGAAATGCGCTCCTACAAACCCATCGACAAGGGACATACCGGCCAGATCCGCAAGGCCGTCCAGATGATGCTTCAGGCGGAACGTCCGCTCGTCTACGCCGGCGGCGGCGTCATCCTCTCCGATTCCGCCCCCGAGCTGAACAAGCTGGTCGACCGGCTGGGCGCACCATGCGTCAACACCCTTCAGGGACTGGGCGGCTACCGCGCATCCAGTGAAAAATACATTGGCATGCCAGGCATGCACGGCAAGTACGAAGCCAACCTGGCCATGCAGCATTGCGATGTCCTGATCGCAGTCGGAGCACGTTTCGACGACCGCGTCATCGGCAACCCCGAGCACTTCTCGAAAGTCGACCGCAAGATCATCCATATCGATATCGATCCCTCGTCGATTTCCAAACGCGTCAAGGTCGATATTCCTATCGTCGGCAACGTCAAGGACGTTCTGCAGGAAATGCTCGCACAGCTCGATGCGGCACCGGCGGGTTCCATCAATCCGCAGGCACTGGCTCCATGGTGGGCGCAGATCAACGAATGGCGCAAGAAAGACTGCCTGAAATACACCTATTCCGACCAGATCATCAAACCGCAATTCGTCATCGAAAAACTGTGGGAAGTCACAAAAGGTGACGCCTATATCGCTTCCGACGTCGGTCAGCACCAGATGTGGGCAGCCCAATACTATCCGTTCGACAAACCGCGCCGCTGGCTCAACTCCGGCGGTCTGGGAACGATGGGTGTCGGTCTGCCTTACGCCATGGGTATCCAGATGGCCAATCCGGGGGCGACCGTCGCCTGCATCACGGGCGAAGGCTCCATCCAGATGAACATTCAGGAACTGGCCACCTGCAAACAGTACAATCTCACGCCGAAGATCATCATGCTCAACAACGGTGTCCTCGGCATGGTTCGCCAGTGGCAGCGTCTGGACTACGAGTCCCGCTATTCGGAAACGTACGTCGCATCCCTGCCCGATTTCAACAAGCTGGCCGAAGCATACGGTCATGTCGGATTCCGCATCGAAAAACCGGCCGACGTGGAAGGTGCGTTGCGCGAGGCCTTCTCGATGAAAGACAAACTGGTATTCATGAATTTCCTGACGGATTCCTCGGAAAACGTCTGGCCGATGGTCAAGGCAGGCAAGGGTCTGACCGAAATGCTGATGAGCCTGGAGGACAAATAAAATGCGGCATATCATTTCTGTTCTTTTGGAAAATGAAGCGGGCGCGCTTGCCCGTGTCGTCGGCCTGTTCGCCGCTCGCGGATACAATATCGAAACCCTGAACGTCGCGCCGACCGAAGATCCGACACTGTCGCGCATGACAATCGTCACCATCGGTTCTGAAGCCGTCATCGAGCAGATCACCAAACATCTGAACCGTCTGATCGAAGTCGTCAAGGTCGTCGACCTGACCGACGGCTATTTCGTCGAACGCGAAATGATGCTGATCAAGATTCGCGCCGTCGGCAAGGAACGTGAGGAAATCAAGCGTACGACGGATATCTTCCGTGGACGCATCATCGATGTCAGCGATCGCGCCTATACGGTCGAACTGACCGGAGACAAGGCGAAACTCGACGCCTTCATCGATTCGATCGACCGTGCGGCCATTCTTGAAACCGTCCGTTCAGGCGGCTCCGGAATCGGTCGGGGCGAGCGTGTTCTGAAAGTGTAAACGGTAGTATTTTTTTATTAGGATTAGGAAGCATAATGAATGTTTTTTATGATAAAGACTGCGATCTGTCTTTAATTAAAGCCAAAAAAGTCGCCATCATCGGCTATGGTTCCCAGGGACATGCCCATGCACTGAACCTGCATGACTCCGGTGTGGATGTTACGGTAGGTCTGCGCAAAGGCGGCAGCTCCTGGAGCAAGGCTGAAAACGCCGGTCTGAAAGTCAAGGAAGTCAAGGATGCCGTCAAGGATGTAGACGTCATCATGATGCTGCTGCCGGACGAAAACATCCCCGAAGTCTATAACGAAAGCGTCGCACCGGTCGCAAAACAGGGCGCCGTTCTGGCATTCGCACACGGTTTCAACGTCCATTACGGTCAGGTCATCCCGCGTGCCGACTTCGACGTCATCATGATCGCCCCGAAGGCTCCTGGCCATACCGTCCGCAGCACCTACACCCAGGGTGGCGGTGTTCCGCAACTGATTGCCGTCTATCAGGACAAATCCGGCAAGGCACGCGACATCGCGCTGTCCTACGCCATGGCAAACGGCGGCGGCCGTGCCGGCATCATCCAGACCACCTTCCGTGAAGAAACCGAAACCGACCTGTTCGGCGAACAGGCCGTTCTGTGCGGCGGTGCCGTCGAACTGATCAAGGCCGGTTTCGAAACGCTGGTCGAAGCCGGTTACGCTCCGGAAATGGCGTACTTCGAATGCTGCCACGAACTGAAACTGATCGTGGACCTGATTCACGAAGGCGGTATCGGCAACATGAACTACTCCATTTCCAACAATGCCGAATATGGTGAATACGTCACCGGTCCGAAGGTCATCACCGAACAGAGCAAGAACGCCATGCGTCAGGCCCTGAAAGACATCCAGACCGGCGAATACGCCAAGAGCTTCATTCTGGAAAACAAGGCAGGCGCTCCGACCCTGCTGTCCCGTCGTCGTCTGACCGCAGAACACCAGATCGAACAGGTCGGCAACCGTCTGCGCTCGATGATGCCATGGCTGGCCAAGAACAAACTGGTCGACCAGAGCAAGAACTGATTTCCCGCACGGGAAACATACCGGAAAAGAGCGCCTTGTGCGCTCTTTTCCGTTTCTGCCACACGTGCCGCATTAACATGGAAAACCGTATCGGTTACACTGTCGGGTATCATTTCCAAGCAGCGTTTCTATTCCATGACCCCACCATCCCGACGTGCATCTTCCAGTGAAAACGCCATCGCCGAATCGGCAAAACATACGCCGATGATGCAACAGTATCTCCGCATCAAGGCCGAACATCCCGATATGCTGTTGTTGTACCGGATGGGCGACTTTTATGAACTGTTCTTCGAAGATGCCGTCACGGCATCGCAAATTCTCGGCATCGTCCTGACGCAAAGATCATCGACCGGACAAAATGTGGCCATGGCCGGCATTCCTTTCCATGCACTGGACCAGTACCTCGCGAAACTGATCGCCACCGGTCAGTCTGTCGCCATTTGCGAGCAAATCGGCGATCCGGCGACCAGCAAAGGCCCCGTCGAACGCAAGGTCGTCCGCATCGTCACCCCCGGGACACTGACCGACTCGAACCTCTTGCCGGAAAAGGCCGACCGCCCGTTACTGGCGCTTTGTTGCCAGAAAAACAAAAAACAATGGCAACTGGGTATGGCATGGCTTTCGCTGTCCGGCGGCTCGCTGAAACTGTGCGAAATAGCTGTCGATGACAAAACCTTTTCCAGCCGTTTGCAACAGGAAGCCGAACGCATCAGCGCGGCGGAAATTCTGGTACCCGACGGATTCGATCCAGCATGTCTGACAGGCTTTTCAGCGCGTATCGTAACGGTACCGGCCTGGCATTTCGACAGGGATAACGGCGAAAAGGAACTGATGGAACAGCTTGCCGTGGCCACGCTGGACGGATTCGGTGCTTCCGGACTGAACCCTGCGCTCGGTGCCGTGGGCGCCATTCTGAAATACGCCCATGCGACACAATCGCAAAATCTCCGCCATGTCCGGAATTTGTCCGTCGAAACGGAAAGCGACTACATCGCCATGGACGCCATGACACGGCGCAATCTGGAGCTGACAGAACCGATCCGATTCGACAGCATCAAAAACCAGTCGCCGACCCTGCTGGCGGAACTGGACCATTGCCGTACCGCCATGGGTTCGCGCCTGCTGAGACACTGGTTGCATCATGCCAGTCGTGCGCAATCGGTAGCACGCTCACGACACGCCGTCATCACGGCACTGACGGATGCCTGCGTAGTGGATGGATTGCGCAGTATCCTGTCTAATATTCCCGATATCGAGCGCATCGTTTCCCGTATCGCCCTGTACTCGGCACGTCCCCGCGACCTGACGGCACTGCGCTCGGGATTGCAACAACTTCCCGGCGTGCGTTCCTATCTGGACCAGTGCGTCATGGAAGACGATTCTTCACTGCTGCGCGACATCTACCGGAATCTGGCCGTTCCGCAAGCCTGTCTCGACCTGCTCGAACACGCCCTTGTCGACGAACCTTCCGCCATGATACGCGAAGGCGGCGTCATCGCGCCCGGCTTCAATGCAGATCTCGATGAACTGCGTGCGCTTGCAGAAAATGCCGGACAGTTTCTGGTCGATCTGGAAGCACGGGAAAAAGAACGTACCGGAATCGCCAACCTGCGTGTGGAATACAACCGGGTACACGGATTTTATATCGAAGTCACACAAGGCCAACTCTCGAAAGTTCCCGACGACTACCGCAGGCGGCAAACCCTCAAAAACACCGAGCGCTTCATCACACCGGAACTCAAGGCGTTCGAGGACAAAGTCCTGTCGGCACGTGAAAGGGCATTGGCTCTTGAAAAAACGCTCTATGAACAACTGTTGCAGGAACTGACGACCTATATCGCCCCCTTGCAACAAATCGCCCGACATGCCGCCCTGCTCGACGTACTGAACGCGCTGGCTTACCACGCCGGAAAATCCGGCTGGACAAAACCGGAACTTGTCGAAGAACCGGTCATTCATATCGAGCAGGGACGCCATGCCGTAATCGAAAACCGGATCGAACGTTTTATAGCGAACGATTGCGATTTGTCCGCCAACCGCAAATTCCTGCTGATCACGGGTCCCAACATGGGCGGCAAATCCACCTATATGCGACAGACGGCCCTGATCGTACTGCTGGCGTATATCGGCAGCTACATCCCTGCCAGTCGTGCCGTCATCGGCCCGATCGACCGAATATTCACCCGTATCGGCGCAGCCGACGATCTGGCTGGCGGTCGCTCCACCTTCATGGTCGAAATGACGGAAGCGGCATCCATCCTCAACGGCGCAACACCACAATCGCTCGTCCTGATGGACGAAATCGGCAGGGGGACATCCACTTTCGATGGTCTGGCACTGGCATGGGCGATCGCGCACCATCTGATCGAACACAACAACAGTTTCACCCTGTTCGCCACCCATTATTTTGAATTGACGCAGCTGCCCGACACCTGTCCGACAGCCGCCAACGTCCATTTGTCGGCCATCGAACACAAGGATCGCATCGTTTTCCTGCACGCCGTTGAACCCGGTCCCGCCTCGCAAAGTTATGGCCTTCAGGTCGCGAAACTCGCCGGTGTTCCGGCATCGGTCATTCGTGTCGCACGCAAGCATCTGGCGGAACTGGAATCCCACTTCATCATCGACCAGAACCAGCTCAGTCTGTTCACGACGCCATTGCCGGACGATACGGCACAGGAAGAGACACAAAAGCAGGATGCACGTTTCATGCCGCTTATCGATTCGCTGGAGCAAATCGAACCGGATTCGCTATCCCCGCGCGAGGCACTGAACGTGTTGTATGACCTGAAAAAACAATTACAATCCCTGCTAACATAACGATTATCCCGACTGTCCGGACAAATGGCCGCCCTACCGGACAGCCGTCCCGCATCAGGTTTTCCGTTCTTGTCAGCTGCCATGAAAAAATGGATTCTTTTTTTGCTGCTGGCCTTCACGGCAACGGCACAGGCTGCCGCAACCGGCAATACGTTTCATTTTCTGGCCATGAACCAGCCACAACAGGCAAATAACGGAAAAGCCCTCGAAACTGCATTTGGCAAACTGGCGCAGGCACACCCTGCCTTTGTCGTCATCAACGGCATCAAATCGGAAAAAGAAGCATGCAGTGACGAGCTGTACTATCAGCGCAAGGAACTGGCCAATTCCGTGAATCTGCCGATCATTTTTTCCCTTTCCAACGCCGACTGGGTCAACTGCCGCAACCGGCATGGCGATTCGCTGGCGATCGAACGACTGATCCGTCTGAAACAAATTTTTTTCGACAGTGCCGATTCACTGGGTGCGACACCGCTTGCCTTGACGCGCCAATCACTGGGAAGCCGGTTCGCCAATTATCCGGAAAACGCATACTGGCTCAAAAATCCCGTTCTGTTCGCCACACTGCACATGCCGTCCGACAACAATCACTATCTCGCCGCGGCCGGCAGAAACAATGAATTCGAGGATCGTACCGTCGCCAACCAGAACTGGCTTGAGCGGCTTTTCCGTATCGCGAATCGACATCGCTATAAAGGCATCGTCCTGTTTTCCGACGGCAATCCGTATACAACCGTGCAAAAAGAACGCGCGGCGACCGTGCAGCGAGATGGTTTTCAGGAAATCCGCCAGAAACTGGATACCCTGGCTTCACGTTATCCTGGCCGTGTACTGCTCATACATGGCCAGCACACGTCACGCCCTGGCGAAATCGTCTGGCGAGGCCGTCTGGGCACGCTGGGATTGACGTCTGAATGGATACGTGTCGATGTCATCCCCGGTTCACCGAACCTCTTTCAGGCCTCGAATGCCTTTGGAAAACCTGGCCGCGCAAAGCGGATCATTCGGCAGAAGACACGTCAGACCCGCTGACCAGTTTCAGAATATCGCCGCCCCACATGGCAAGCCGCTTGCTGCCCATCCCCGAAATACGCAAAAGGTCATCCGGCGTTTGCGGTTTGGTCACGGCGATTTCACGTAATGTCGCATCCTGCAAAATCACATAAGCAGGCATATTTTGCCGGCGAGCGACTTCCATGCGCCACCACTTGAGCCGTTCCATGAGCTTTTGCTCCTGCGGCGGCAAAACAGGCTGTCCGCCAGCGGCCTGCAATGCCTTGCGTCTTCTGTCGGGACGCACATACGGTCGCAAAAACACTTTCTTCTCGCCTTTGAGAACAGGGCGCGCTTTTTCGGTCAGTTTCAGGGCGTTGTATTCGTCATGATCGGCAAATACATATTCCGCGGCGACCGCCTGCCGCAGCACTGAGCGCCACTCCGCGGCGCTCTTTGCGCTCCCGATGCCGAAAGTCGAGAGCTCATGATGATGCCATTGCAAGACACGCTCCGAATGGATTCCGCGCAACACATCGATTACATGCAATGCACCGAACCGCTGTCCGACCCGGTAAATCGCCGAAAGCAGCTTTTGCATATCTTCCGTACCGTCTTGCGCGACCGGCGGCGACAGGCAGACATCGCAATTGCCGCAAGGCTCTGACGATTCACCGAAATATTCGAGCAGGCGAACCCGACGGCATGAAAGCGACTCGCAAAAACCGAGCAATGCATCGAGTTTTCCTCTCTGAATCCGGCGATGCCCCATATCTGCATCCGACTCATCGATCATGCGCCGCTGCAATACCACATCCTGAAGACCGTACGCCATCCATGCTGTCGCAGGCTGTCCGTCACGCCCGGCACGACCGGTTTCCTGATAGTAGCCTTCCATGCTGCGCGGCATATCCAGATGTGCGACGAAGCGGACGTCAGGCTTGTCGATTCCCATACCGAAAGCGATGGTCGCCACCATGACGATGCCATCTTCCCTCAAAAACCTCGCCTGATTTTCCGCACGAACGGCATGTTCCAGACCGGCATGATACGGCAATGCGGATATATGCTGTTCTGTCAGGAATGCAACGGTTTCTTCCACCTTGCGGCGAGACAGACAATAGACAATACCGGCCTGCCCCGCATGCCGAGTCCTGATGAAATCAAGCAACTGCCTGCGGGCGTTTTCTTTCTCGACGATGATGTAACGGATATTCGGACGGTCGAAGGATGAAATGAATTGCCTTGCATCGTCCAGCTTCAGACGGCTGACGATTTCCTCGCGAGTCTGCCGGTCTGCCGTTGCCGTCAACGCCACACGCGGCACATCGGGAAAACACTCATGCAGTACCGACAACTGGATATATTCCGGACGGAAATCATGCCCCCACTGTGAAACACAATGGGCCTCATCGATGGCGAACAGGGAAATATCGGCTTTTTTCAGCCAGTTCAGGCAACGCGGCGTCACCAGTCTTTCCGGCGCGATATACAGCAGATCCAGCGCGTTTTCCAGCACCGCCTTCTCAACACGCAACACTTCTTCGTAAGACTGTGTCGAATTCAGATAAGCCGCACGGACACCCGCCGTTTCCAGCGCATCGACCTGATCCTGCATCAGGGCGATCAATGGAGACACGACAACCCCTACGCCCTGACGCATCATCGCCGGTATCTGGTAACACAACGACTTGCCGCCTCCTGTCGGCATCAGCACCAGTGCGTCATGACCTGATGCGATATGGGCAATGATATCCTGCTGTTGTCCGCGAAACGCAGGATAACCGAAAACCGTCTGCAATATTTCCAGCCCGCGGGAAGCGATATCCGGTACTTTCTGACTCCGGCCCATATCCGCCATATACAAAACGCTGCCCGTTTACTTACTCAACCCATGCGATCCAGCCATAGTGAGCGCTTACGAGAACAAATATACCGAAGGCGATGCGGTACCATGCGAAAGGAATGAAACTGTGCGAACTGATATAGCGCAACAGCCAGCGGACACAGAAAAAGGCCGAAACGAAAGCGGAAATGGTTCCGACCGTAAACAGCGGCACATCCGAAGCCGTCAACAAGGCATGTTCCTTGAAAATCGAATAGACGGCCGCGCCGAACAAGGTCGGCATCGCCAGAAAAAAGGAAAATTCGGTGGCTGCCTTGCGCGACAACCCGAACAGCATGCCGCCGATAATCGTCGCGCCGGAACGGCTGGTTCCAGGAATCAGCGCGAACGCCTGCGCGCACCCGACCTTGAATGCATCGACAATCGTCATATCATCGACCGATTCCACCCGCGACACCGGATTTTTCATATTCCGTTTTTCCACGAAAATAATCAGCAACCCGCCCGCGATGAAAGCTGCTGCGACCGGAGCAGGATAAAAAAGGAAATCCTGTATGGCGCGACTGAACAGCACACCGAGAATGGCTGCCGGCAAAAAAGCGACGACCAGATTGATAACGAACTTGCGGTCACGCGAATTGGTGAACATCCCCCTGACGACACGGATTATCTTCTGATGATAAACCCAGACGACCGACAACATGGCGCCCGACTGGATGGCAATCGAGAAAACCTTGACATTGTCCCCTGTAAAATCCAGCAGGCTACCGGCGAGAATAAGATGCCCCGTCGATGAGATGGGAAGAAATTCCGTACAGCCTTCAACGATTCCCATTATGAAGGCTTTGAAAACCAAAACAAAATTCATGAAAAAAGCCTGTCAGCAATTCAGTCCGCGAAGACGGACAAGCGTGTCATCCGCCATGAAAAACGCCAATCATACTCAAAAAAACGATACCGATAAATAATTATTTGTCGTACGCTATCACACTCTCCCTTCCGTCGCAGATCCACGATATCCTGCCATCAGGAAATACGGTCTTTCCCCTCTGCACGACTGCCAGACCGGTATTTTTCACGTACAGGCAACAAAATATTGCGCTTTATTTTATTTGTAACAAGTTGTGGAATAACATGCACGTTTGTCTGAAAAACACTAAATTCACAACATGATTTCAGACAGTTTAATCGCTATACTTGCGCATACTCATAAAATACAGGCAAGTCATAACGGTATATTTCGGTCAGTCCTTTTCCGGAAAGCCCGGATACGACACAACACAGCAACAAGCACAGTTTCATGAACATCCCCGACAAAATAAAACAGCTCAGAAAACCAAAGGTCTGGATCGGTGCATCCACAATTCTCGTTTTGATTGTCGCTGCCGTATCGTTCTGGATTCTGACTCAGGAAGATGACATCACGTACATGACCGAAAGAGTCCGCTCCGGCAATATCAATCAGGTCGTCGAGGCGACCGGTGAGGTCGCCGCCGTGAATCTGGTCAGTGTCGGTGCGCAGGTCTCCGGCCAGATCAAAAAACTTTATGTGGTGTTGGGACAAGAAGTCAAACAGGGTGAAATGATCGCCGAAATCGACTCCCAGACACAGGAAAACACGTTGAACACCGACAAGGCCAAACTGAGCAACTACAAGGCTCAGCTGGAAGCACGGAAAATCATTCTCAATATTTCCAAGAAACAGTATGACCGCGAACTGGTATTGATCAAGACCAACTCCACCTCACAGGAAAGCCTGGAAAACGCGCGCAATGCCTATGCAACCGCAAAAGCCAATGTCAACGAAATGGAATCGTTGATCACCCAGACCCAGATCGCCATCAATACCGACGAGACAAACTTGGGTTACACCAAGATCAGGGCTCCGCTGGATGGCACTATCGTCTCCGTTCCTGTCGAAGAGGGGCAGACCGTCAACGCAAACCAGACCACGCCTACGATCGTCCAGATCGCCAATCTCAACGATATGGAAATCGACATCGAAATCTCCGAAGGCGACATCACCAAAGTCAAACCCGGCATGGATGTGACCTATACCATCCTGTCCGAACCGAATACGATATTCAAGGCGAAACTCGATTCCATAGATCCGGGGCTGACCACGCTCACAGATGGCAGTTACGACAAAAGCTCCTCGACATCCGCCAGCACATCATCCAGTTCGGAAGCCGTTTATTACTACGGCAGGGCTTATGTCGAGAATCCGGAAGGCAAACTCCGCATCGGCATGATGACCCAGAACACCATCCATGTCACCTCGGCCGAAAACGTGCTGATCGTGCCCAGCATCACGATCACGTCACGACAGGACAAACATTACGTACGGGTACTTTCCGACGACAACACTGTCGAACGTCGTGAAGTCGAAGTCGGCATATCCGACGGTGTCTATACCGAAATCCGCTCCGGACTTGCAGAAGGCGAACGCGTCATTTCATCCGAAGTCATCAAGGGTGAGCAGATCGGCGAAACATCCAGAATGCGCAGACCGAGGATCTGATCATGAACATCATCGAACTGCGCGGTATCAACAAGATCTACGGAACCGGTGAAAATCAGGTTCGTGTTCTGAAAGACATCGATCTGGATATCGAATCGGGCGACTTCGTCGCCATCATCGGCCAGTCCGGCTCCGGCAAATCAACCCTGATGAACATTCTCGGCTGTCTGGATACCGCCAGTTCCGGCAACTACAAAATCGCCGGTGAAAACGTCGCCGGCATGACGCCGGATCAACTGGCCTCATTGCGCAGCCAGTATATCGGTTTCATTTTCCAGCGTTACAATCTGCTTTCCACATTAAGTGCAGAAGCCAACGTCGAACTGCCGGCGATTTATTCGGGGCTGAAGCAGCAGGCACGTCTGGCCAGAGCCGATCAGCTGCTTGCCGACCTGGATCTCGGCAACCGTACGAGCCACTTGCCATCCGAACTATCGGGCGGTCAGCAGCAACGTGTCAGTATCGCACGTGCCCTGATGAACGGCGGCGACATCATTCTGGCGGACGAACCGACCGGTGCACTTGACTCCAAAAGCGGAGAAAACGTGATGGCCATATTAAAGACCCTTAATGACAAGGGACACACCATCATTCTGGTCACACACGACAAAAACGTCGCCAACTACGCCAATCGCATCATCGAAATCAAGGACGGCACCATCATCGCGGATGAACGCCGCAAACCCAACAAAAACAGCAAACAGGAATACCACCCGAAAGAAGACAACCGTAATACCTTCGCCTATTTCAAGGATCAGTTTTCCGAAGCTTTCAGAATGTCCATTCAGGCTATCCGTGCGCACAAGATGCGCTCTATCCTGACCATGCTCGGAATCATCATCGGCATTGCATCTGTGGTATCAGTCGTGGCACTTGGTAAAGGCTCTCAGGAAAAAATCCTGGCAGACATCAATTCCATGGGGACAAACACGATCGTCATCATGCCGGGACACGGCTTCGGCGACCGCAATTCCAGCAAGTACAAAACTCTGACCGTGCATGATTCCGATCTGCTGGCGCGCCAAACCTATGTGGACAGCGCCACACCGGCCGTCAGTTCATCCGGAACCCTCACCTGGCAAAATATTTCCGTTACGGCACAACTGCAAGGCGTGGGCGAACAATACTTCGATGTCAAGGGACTGGGCGCCGAAGAAGGCCGTTTCTTCAATCGTGAAGATGTCAAAAAAGGCAGCGCCGTCGTGGTGATTGACCAGAATACCAAGGAAAAACTGTTTCCGCACGGTGGCGACATTCTCGGCAATACCATCATCTTCAACCGCCAGCCGCTGAAAATCATCGGCATTTCCGAAAAACAGAATGCCAATTTCGGCCCGTCCGATACCCTGACCATGTGGGCGCCCTATACCGCTGTCATGAACCGCATTACAGGCGACCGCAACATTTCGTCGATTACCGTCAAGGTAAAAGACGATGTCAGCATGGCTGCAGCCGAAAAAAACATCATCCGGTTTCTGACAGTCAAACACGGCAAGGAAGACTTTTTCACCGTCAACACTGACAGTATCCGCCAGACCATCGAAAGCACAACCGGCACCATGCGTCTGCTGATTTCCTGTATCGCGCTGATTTCGCTGGTCGTCGGCGGCATCGGCGTCATGAACATCATGCTGGTTTCAGTAACGGAACGAACCCGTGAAATCGGCATCCGGATGGCTGTCGGCGCACGCCGAAGCAGTGTATTGCAACAATTCCTGATCGAAGCCGTGCTGATCTGTATTATCGGCGGACTTATCGGTATATTGTTCGCCTTCGGCATCGGACTGTTTTTCAGCATGTTCGTCCAGACATTTACCCTGTCCTATTCGGCAGCCTCGATCATCCTGGCTCTGGTTTGCTCAACCCTGATTGGCGTCATTTTCGGCTATATTCCGGCACGCAACGCCTCTCGCCTCAATCCGGTGGATGCATTATGCGACTGATCCCTTCCATTGTGCTATGTCTTGCCGTTGCCGGTTGCGCCACACAAACCGCCACGATTCCCGATACCGGAATCATTCCGCAGCAAACCATCGCAGCCAGTTTCCAGGTCGATCATGAATGGTGGAAAGCCTACGGAGACAACACGCTCAACCATATCGTCGAACTGGCACTTCTCAACAATACAGACCTGAAACAAAGTGCCATCACGATGAACAAGGCATTGTATGAAGCCAATCTGCTCGGACAGGAACTCGTGCCCGAATTCTCAGGCGTCGCAGGCGCAACATCCACGACCAATACCAAAGCCGGCCAGACGACACATAATTACATGGCTGAACTGGGTGTCAATTACGAGCTGGACTTGTGGCGCAAACTGAGCAATGCCGCATCGGCACAGGAATGGGAATACCACGCCACCCGTGAAGATCTTGAAACGGTACGACTGACCCTCATCAACAATGTCGTCGATTGCTACTTTCATCTGGTCTATCTGAATCAGGCCATCGCACTGACCGAAGAAAACATCCGGTTTTATACAGAACTTTTGCAGATCATCAACAACAAATATGCTGCCGGAAAGGTGGACTCTCTCGAACCGCTGACGGCCGAACAATCCCTGCTGGCTTCCCAAAACAGCCTCATGACGCTTGAAACCAGCCGTAAAACCATCGAACAGGCCTTGCGCAATCTCATGAATCTGCGACCTGAAGACCCGCTCGATATCGCATCCACCGATATTCTCGCCACACCACTGACCCATGTTGATTTGAACGTCCCTGTCGCCGCACTGGGACTGCGGCCCGATGTCAAGGCTGCCGAATACCGGATACAATCGGCTTTCCTCGATTGGGAGTCCGTCAAGGCCAGTGTATATCCGAGCATCACGATCGGCAGCACTTTGAGCGTCTCATCCGATGAATCCAGCAGTCTGTTCAACATACCGTTTCTGGCCGGTGCGGTACAAATCAATCTGCCGTTTCTGCAATGGAACAAGATCAAATGGAACATCAAAATCTCCGAAGCAGACTTCGAAAACGCGAAACTGAACCTGATTTCAGCCGTCAATATGGCTCTGAACGAAGTGGATACTTACTATTATTCTTACCGCAAGTCTCTTTCACTGCTTGAAAACGTCAATCGGAAATACGACACGGATGCACAGATCAGCGTTTACAACCAGCTGCGTTACGAGGCCGGCTCTTACGAACTGAAAGACTGGCTGGACGCAAAATGTACCGAAAATACTTCCCGTCTGAACCTGCTGGAAGCCAAATACAATGCGATCAGTTATGAAAATGCCATCTACAAGGCATTGGGTGCTCGCCTGACCGGCAATCCGCAACCGTCGCAATCTTTCCAACCGGAACCAACGGCACAATCCCTGGAGCAAATACCGGCTTCCTGACCATCGGCTCATTATCTCTCGCCTGATTGCGCCAAAACAAAATCCGGACAGAATTTCCCCTGTCCGGCACAAACAGCCGTGCCTGCCGGCCAGCCTTTGTTAAAATGTTTTTCTGTTCATGAAACGATAAAAACTGATCCCATGCGTACCGCACGCGCAAACATGATTGAAAACCAGATCCGTGCCGGAGGTATCTATCTCCAGAACGTGTTCGATGCCCTTGACGCCATCCGGAGAGAAGATTTCGTGCCACCATCTTTCCGTACTTACGCTTATGCCGACATGGAAATTCCCCTTCCCTGCGGCGAAAACATGCTGACACCGCTAACCGAGGCACGTATTTTGCAGGCAGCCGATATTCGCCGTAATAATACCGTACTCGAAATCGGCAGCGGCTCAGGTTATATGGCAGCCCTGCTCTCACACAACGCGCAGCACGTCATAACCCTGGAAATCGAACCGCTTCTCGCTGAAACTGCGGAAAACAATCTGGCACACTATGGTATCGACAATGTTACCGTAGTCTGTGAAAACGGTTTGTTCCCCGAACGCTATGTTCCGGAACAATCATTTGACATTATTGTGCTGTCAGGCGCCGTTTTTGCCACACCACTGCCATTTATCCGGTATTTGTCGCAGAATGGAAAAATACTGTACTTTTTCGCACAAGGCACAAGATGTCAGGCTTGTCTGTTACAGAAAAATCAGGCAAACGAGCCGGATATCAGGCTATTATTTGATACATTCGCAAGACCGCTGAAAAAACAGCCTTTGTATTCAGGATTCCGTTTTTGAACAGGATTGAACACCGTCAGATTACCTGGAGCAAGTATGCGCTACCGCCCTGTCCTATCCATTATTGCCGGTTGTATTCTCACCACCAATGTGCTGGCCGCCGATCTCATGCAAACCTATATGGAAGCGCTGGCCAACGATCCGCAATATGCCAGTGCCCGCGCCGCCCTGATGGCCGGCCAGGAAAAAAGCGTACAAGGACTCTCCAGACTGTTGCCGAACCTGAGCGCATCTGGCGGCTACGGACGGAATTACATAGAAGGACTGGATTATTCCGAAAACAAATATACCATCGCCCTGACACAACCGATATTCAACTGGGCTGACTTCCAGAATTACGCCAACAGCAAACTGGAAGTTTCGATCAGCGAAGCGCAATTCGCGCAGGCGCAACAGGATCTGATGGTAAGGGTTGCACAGGCATACTTCGACATTCTTGCGGCAGAAGATGTCCTGACATTCGCGCAGGCGCAAAAGGCTGCGGTCAGCCAGCAGCTTGAGCTGGCCAAACGCAGCTTTGAAGTCGGCACCGTCACCATCACCGACACACATGAAGCACAAGCACGCTACAACCTCGCAGAATCAGACGAAATCGCCGCCATCAACGATCTTGAAGTCAAGCGCACCGCACTGGAACAGATCATCGGACACCCGCCAGGCATACTCGATCCACTCAAGAAAGACGTCAAGCTCAGTGCACCGGAACCGAACGTGATGTCCAACTGGGTCAGCTCAGCTGAACAGCAAAACTACCAGGTCATCCAGTACCGGCTTTCCCATGAAATGGCTCGTCGCAATATCGAAATCAGCAAGGCAGGACATTATCCGACAGTCGATCTGGTTGCCTCGTACAATCACACCAACCGAGATCAATACATCTTCGACAGCGGTGGCGGTATCCGTGACTACAATACATCCAGGATGGTCGGCATCCAGTGGAATATTCCGCTCTTTTCCGGTTTTGACGTCACCAGTAAAGTCAAGGAATCCGTAGCGCTGGAAGACAAGGCACGTAACGATCTGGAGGCATCCAGACGCAGCGCGGCACAGCAGGCTCGGCAATCGTACCTCAGCGTCAACAGCGGTTTGTCGCAAGTGCGTGCGCTGGAAGCGGCGGAAGTTGCCAGCCTGTCATCTCTCGAGTCCAACAAACTGGGGTATGAAGTAGGCGTTCGCATCAATATCGACGTCCTCAACGCCGAGCAACAGGTTTTCATGACGCGCCGCGATCTCACACAGGCCCGCAACAATACCATTGTACAAGGATTGCGCCTGAAACAGGCTGCCGGTATTCTTAACGAAGACGATCTCAAACGGGTCAATTTACTGCTGAAGAAATAGGAATCTTGTCATATCCTTTGAACTGCCGTATAATTTCAAGTCTTGTAAGCTGTTTGGTTTCAATGGCCAGCCAGCCGATGGTGGAAGTAGCTCAGTTGGTAGAGTCCAGGATTGTGATTCCTGTTGTCGTGGGTTCGAGCCCCATCTTCCACCCCACCAGTCAAAAAAGCCCGAATGTCCATCATTCGGGCTTTTGTCTTTATGACGTCAGTCGGTCAAACGACGATTCCGAAATCTGATCATCCCTGTTCCATCTATCGGACGACAGTTCACGCAAACGGCAGTCACGCATCAGACAAACCCGCCACTCGAAACTGTTGGCATCCAGTCTTTGCGTCCGATACTATTCATGAGAATCGTCTTGCCACCTACTTTCGCAATCTCATATTTAACTGTCAGGTAAGGCAAAAAACTGCCTTTCTCATAACACAGCTAATTGTCTTTTGCCACCTTGACATCAGCTTCCAGATACAATTCCGCTTTCACAGCAGGTAATTCGCTCATATCCAGCGGCTTCATATCGACTGGCTGGAAATACACTGTACCGATTTCCTATGGACATGACTTTTCCTGATCAACAGGAAATTCCTCGAATTCAACGGCCCAAACTGGCGATGCTCCGACCAGCAAAGCGCCCGCCAAAGCAAAAATCAAAATTTTTTACCAGAACCACCGATATTCACATCGCTCCCCGATAAACATTCTGTCTGTGTGACAATGTCAAAAGTTGATCTGAACCAAGGCGCCATAACCAGAAGCAAAATAACGACTTTTATGCTGTATGTTCCAGCAAGAACAGTTTGTCGTCTCGCTCTATATCGTTTTATAAAAGGCATCCAGTTTTCGGGGAACAAGTCTGTTTTGCAAGGTTACATACTCCGGCAGTCCGTTCCTGCAAGGTGGCAAATTCTCTCCCTGAATCAGTGGATACAAATATCGTTTGCACTCCGCTGTAATTCCGAATCCGTCCTCACTGATAAAACCTTGCGGCATAACTTTTTCGATATTGGCAACATCTTTCAGATCAGCTGTCCCGATCCCGTAACGATACGGCGCGTCGGCCAAACGTTCAATCGTCGGCATCACGGAATTATGCCCTTTCAACGCCAACTCAACGGCAGCGCATCCCAATTCGTATGCCTGTTCTACATCAATGGCCGACGCAATATGACGCGCCGAACGTTGCAGATAATTGGCTACGGCCCAATGAAGGGGATGTTTCAGCTTGTCACGGACCAAATTGGCGATTACTGGAGCCGCGCCGCCAAGGTGCTCATGCCCGAAGGCATCGCGTGCCCCCTGGTCGGAAAGAAAACGGCCATCCGGATAGCGGCAACCTTCCGAAACCACCACTGTGCAGTATCCGAATCGCCGGACATTTTCATCGACGCGTGACAAAAATGCTTTCTCATCGAAGGTTCTTTCCGGAAACAGCACCACAACAGGAATACCGCGATCTACAACCAGCCCGCCAGCAGCAGCGATCCAGCCTGCATGACGCCCCATCACTTCCAGTACAAATACCCGTGTCGATGTCCGGCACATCGATCTCACGTCCAGCGATGCCTCCAGTGTCGAAATGGCAATATATTTCGCAACCGATCCGAAGCCCGGACAACAATCCGTCACAGGCAAATCGTTGTCGATCGTTTTCGGTATATGAATGGCCTGTACGGGATATCCCATCAAGGTGGAAAATTGCGAAATCTTGTAACAGGTATCTGCGGAATCGCCGCCACCGTTATAAAAAAAATAACCGATATCATGAGCCTTGAATACTTCCAGCAAACGTTCAAACTCGCGTCGGTCTTTTTTCGGATCGGCGAGTTTGTAACGACAGGAACCAAACGCGCCACCCGGCGTATAGCGCAAGGCTGCAATGTCTTCCTGCGTTTCATACCCGGTATCAACCAGCTCTTCCGTCAAGGCGCCAACGATGCCGTTTTTACCTGCAAATATCTTTCCGATCTTGTCCGGATATTTGCGCGCGGTCTCGATAACGCCACACGCAGAAGCATTGATTACCGCCGTCACTCCACCCGATTGTGCATAAAAAGCGTTTTTAACCATCTTCTGCCCCCTCTAGCTCAAAACATACAGATAACTTTAACGCTGGTTCGGACGTGTCGCAAACCTCGCTTCCATGTCTGACTCATACTGCAAGGCATAAACCTTCATAATCCATAAAAAACGCGCGGAATGATTTAAAATTTCCAGGTTTCAGGGAAATGAAGATCGCAAACCACCTTTAATTACATGACCCGCATACAGCAACTTCACAAAAGAACCACAATACCATCCCGAAACGGTGTCTCGCCAGGCAAGGTATTTTTGCCGAAAGGTACATGGCGAACTTATGAAGATTTTTTGGCTGAACGATTTCCCGTTCTGACAAAAAACGAATGGCATCAACGTATTATAGAAGGTGATGTACTCGATTCAAATGGAGAGCCACTCCTGCCTGATAGCATATATCACTCCGGTCAGACACTCTATTATTATCGCTATATCGCCAATGAACCCCCCATTCCGTTTCAGGAAAGCGTTTTGTATCAGGATGAATGGCTTGTCGTTGCGGACAAACCGCATTTTCTTCCTGTCACGCCATCGGGACGTTACCTGCAGGAAACCTTGCTGGTCAGGCTTCGACGAAAGCTCGGAATCGATACACTGACGCCAATGCATCGCATCGACCGCGAAACGGCAGGACTTGTCCTTTTTTCCGTCAAGCCGGAAAGCCGGGATCGTTACCAACGACTTTTCAGGGAAAATTTCGTCGGTAAACACTACGAAGCTATCGCCGCTTACCGTACTGATCTGGCCCTGCCATTGCGATACAAAAGCCGCATCGTCCAGAGCGATGCCTTCATGCGTATGGAAACCGTCGAGGGGAAACACAATGCCGAAACGGAAATCCGTATCCTTCGTCGCTCAGAAAACTATGCCCATTATGATTTGAAGCCGGTCACGGGCCGAAAACACCAGCTTCGTATCCAGATGTGTACACTCGGCATCCCTATCGTCAACGACCGGATCTATCCCATCCATTATCCTGAAGCGCTCACACCTGCCATGCAGGAAGAAGAATACCGCCATCCCTTGCAACTCGTTGCAAAATCCATCCGGTTTACCGATCCGTTTACCGGTGAAATGCGCCAGTTTGAAAGCCGATATTCTCTCGATTTCAGTTTCGTCACGACAACATAATTGCCTACCGTTCTCATACCATGAAAAAACGTCCGACACCGGCCAATCGACACTCTTTTCCTGAAGTTACACTGACCGAATTTCGCGGCATATTGTATATGCACCTCGGTACCGACTGGATACAGGGTGCCATGCGACTGGGAAAACCCAATATTATCGTACTGGACTACGTCCAGCACATGATGATGTGGATGTTGTTCAGAAATACACCGCGTCACATCGTACAGCTTGGACTCGGGAGTGCGGCATTGACTAAATTTTGCTACCACAATTTCCCGAATACGAAAGTCACCGCTGTCGAACTCAATCCGAACGTAATCGATATCTGCCGTAGCACCTTCCATTTGCCTCCGGACGACAATCGCCTGACCGTACTGGAAGACGATGCCGCCCTTTACATCGAATCCATGAAACGCCGCAAAGCGATAGATGTGCTCCAGATCGATTTGTATGATGAAGATGCAGCAGCTCCGGTTTTCGATACACCGGAGTTTTATCAAAGCTGTGCCGATGCCCTGTCACCTGACGGTATGATGACCGTCAACATATTTGGCGAAGCATCCGACAGGCAGAAAAGCATCAAGGCAATGCAAGATTGTTTCGAATCCGTCATCTGGACAATCGTAGAAGAAGGACAAAACATGATAGTGCTCTGCAGCAATTCGCTTGAAGCCGTCCTGTTTGATGATTTGCAAAAACGTTCTGAGCAAATCAAACGAACATATGGCCTGAGAGCAGAAAGATGGGTAGCAGGACTGGCCACCTGGATGCAAGGCAAAGATGACTGAACACCCAAAACATATAAGACATAAGGCTTATATCAAGTACATGGCACCATGTCCCGAATGTATCGTAAAGAAAACCTCCTATCTGACACACGCGAAAAAACAAAAGCGCCCCATAATCCCGAAAATGCATGAAGACGCGCAAGAGAGGTAAGTGGTGAGAGAGAAAGAGGACAGAGGTGGGGGTAAAAAGAAAAAGCCCCTGACGAGGTGTCAGGGGCTTTTTGAGATAATTGCC
>CASETG010000107.1 GCA_949290765.1 Oxalobacter formigenes
GGAAAATAGGCAAATTGAACGGCATAGCTTGATTTTTGCAGGTTCCACTAATGGTCTGTACTTTCATATCACAAAGAACATCAAAAAATACAAGGCGTTATTCTAATGCAACTGGTCATATATCTGTTGCGCGAGATGACGCGATATTCCCTCGACGGTAGCCAGATCGTCCACCGAAGCGTCTGCCACACCCCGCACACTGCCGAAACGCGCGAGCAACCGCTGCCGTCTTCTTGCACCGACTCCCTCGATTTCTTCCAGACGCGATGCATGACGTTTCTTGTCGCGTTTGGCACGCATGCCGGTAATGGCAAAGCGGTGCGCCTCGTCACGAATCTGTGCGATCAGCATCAGGACACCGGAATCCTTGCCGAGTTCGTCAGGCAATCGTCCATCCGCATATACCAGCGTTTCCAGACCGACCTTGCGCCCTTCACCCTTGGCGACCCCGACGATCCTTCCAGGATCGTGTCCCAGCTCGGCAAAGACTTTCGACGCCATCGCCACCTGTCCCTTGCCGCCATCGACCAGAACGATATGCGGCATCATCTCTTCATGACCCACCAGTTTTTCATACCGCCGCGTCAGTACCTGCTTCATGGCGGCATAATCATCCCCTGGCGTAATGCCGGTGATATTGTAACGCCTGTATTCGCCATTTTGCATGACACAATGATGAAAAACGACACAGGACGCCTGTTCCGCCTCGCCCTGTGTATGACTGATATCAAACGCTTCGATACGCAAGTTGTCCGGGTCATCGATATCCAGCCCCATGAGTTCTATCAGTGCCCTGACCCTGGACAGTTGCAATTCCGAGCGGTCAAGCACCCTTTCCAGTGCGATTTCCGCATTCTTTTTCGCCATTTCCAGCCACAACCGCCGTTGTCCCTGCGGTTGTGATACCAGATGAACCCTGTGCCCGCACTGCGCCGACAAGGCAGCCACCAGCGCCGGATCGCCCGGCTCAACATTCACGATGATCACCGGAGGAATCTGCCCATCGATATAATGCTGCGCCATAAAAGCTTGCAGAACCTGTTCTTCCAGCGTTTGACCATCGCGTTCGTCGATATTGCCCATATTGCCCGGAAACACTGCCTTGTCGCCGAGATGGCGACCGCCGCGCACCATCGCCAGATTCACGCACGCCCGGTTTTCACGCACGACCACGGCGATGATATCCGCATCCTGTCCGCTATCCGTTTCCATGCTTTGCTGTTGCAACACACGTGAAAGCGCCGAAATCCTGTCCCTGACGGAAGCTGCTTCCTCGAATTCCAGCCTTTCGGCATGAGCGGCCATCTTGTCCTGCAACTCGGCCAGCACATCATTCTGTCCTCCACGCAAGAAACGTGCCGCATCCTCGACATCCTTGCGGTATTCATCGGCATCGATCAGCCCTGCACAAGGCCCGCTGCAACGTTCGATCTGGTACAAAAGACAAGGACGCGTCCTGTTTTTGAAAACACTGTCTTCGCATGTACGCAACCGGAAAACCTTTTGCAATATCTGGATCGTTTCACGAACGGCGGAAGCGTTAGGAAACGGTCCGAAATACCGGTTCTTGCGGTCGACAGCACCACGGTAATACACCACGCGCGGCACCGGCTGGCCGGTAATTTTCAGATAGGGATAAGACTTGTCGTCCCGGAAAATGATGTTGTAATGGGGATGCAGCGTCTTTATCAGATTGCTTTCGAGCAACAAGGCTTCGACCTCGCTGCGCGTGACCGTCGTTTCCAGACGTGCGATCTTTGACACCATCATGGCGATACGCGGCGAAGGCGCCGTTTTCTGGAAATACGAACTGACCCGCTTGATGAGATCGCGTGCCTTGCCGACATAGAGCAACTTGTCGTTACTGTCGAAAAACCGGTACACCCCCGGCAAATGCGGCAGCTGTCTGACCGCCTCGGCGACGGCCGCCCTTTCAGACGCCGATACAGGCGACGACACACCACCGGCGACCGGCGCGGCCTCGTCCGTTTTTTCTTCCGGCATATCCTGCATCAGTCCTGTTTCGCAATACGCTCGACAAGCGCACGCGCCTGCCGGTACCGTACTTCCGACTGGAGCGTTTCCCAGTCCGGTGCGGGCGTTTTGGGAACCAGACTGCCGATGCGTGCCGTACACAGGCGCAAGGCTTCTTCCGGCAACGGCGGCAAATTGGCCAGCAATTCATCGGCCATGGCCGGCGAATTGCAAACCAGAATCATGTCGCAACCGGCATCAAGTGCAGCCTGCGCGCGTTCGACGATACCACCGGCGACACTGGCCCCCTCCATACTGAGATCATCACTGAAAACGACACCATCGAAACCGAGATCGTTTTTCAGGATGGAAAGCCACTTTTTCGAGAAACCGGCTGGCAAGGCATCCACTTGCGGATAAATCACATGCGCAGGCATGGCGCTGGCCAGACTCATGCCAAGACCGCGATACGGCACCATATCTGCCGCCATGATGGCTTCCAGCGGACGATCATCCACCGGAATTTCCGTATGGGAATCTCCTCTGGCATAGCCGTGTCCCGGATAATGCTTGCCGCAGTTTGCCATTCCGGCTTGCGCCAGACCGTAATTGAGACTTTTCGCCAGAAGCGTCACCGCGACCGGATCGCGATGGAACGAACGGTCGCCGATCACCGTCGAAACACCATAGTCCAGATCCAGTACCGGCGTGAACGAAAAATCGATACCGCATGTACGCAATTCGGAAGCCAGTACATACCCGACCGCCATGGCCGCACGTGAGGCTTCGACCGGATCATCATCCCACATTTTTCCCAGCACACCCATGGCCGGCAAGCGCGTGAACCCGTCGAAACGGAAACGCTGGACACGTCCCCCCTCATGATCGACGGCAATCAGAATATCCGGCCTTTCCTTGCGGATGGCGCTGGTCAATGCCATGAGCTGTTCACGGTTCTGGTAATTGCGTGCGAACAGGATGACTCCGCCCGTGAGCGGGTGTCGTATCCTGCGGATATCATCTTCCTGCAATCGCAAGCCGATCACATCGAGCATGACAGGTCCGTAACTGTTTCTCTTTCCGCTTAACAACATACTTTTGGCAGCCTGCATATTCCCATCCTGTCAGTTGATATTTCCAGTCGTTTCCACACGTTCGATGACGACGAACGCCACTGCGAAATCCGCCTCGTCCGTCACGGACACCTGCGCTTTCAGACCCAGCTTTTCCATATGCTCTTTCAGTTTGCCGCTGCAAACCGCTTCCGGCTTCCCGCTTTTTGCATTCAGGAGCTGCATGGCACGCCATGTCATCGGCATACGCATCCCCAGCCCCAGCGCCTTGGAAAACGCTTCCTTGGCGGCAAAACGGGTCGCCAGATAACGAAGCCCACGCAATTCGACTTTTTCCTTGCGATGCCGGTAACGCAACATTTCTTCAGGCCCCAAAATTCTTTCCGCAAACCGGTCGCCATGCCGTTCCAGCGCAGCCCTGATGCGCGAAATCAGGGTCATATCGGTTCCGATACCGTAAATCATACCGATATCTCCGGCCCTATCCACCGTTTTCCGATGGCCGTCTTGCGCCGACGATGAGCGCCTTCATGTCGGCTACCGCCTTTTTCCAGCCCGAGAAAACAGCGCGCGCCACTATCGAATGCCCGATATTCAGCTCGGATATCCCCGCGATGCGCGCGATCGGCACGACATTTTCATAATGCAGGCCATGTCCCGCGTTGACCTTCAGACCGTGCCGGATACCTTCCGTCACGCCTTCACGTATCCTGTCCAGCTCATATTCCTGTGAGGCGGCATCGAATGCATTGGCGTAACGCCCCGTATGCAATTCGATGACCGGAGCGCCCGTCTCATGAGCCGCAATGATTTGTTCCTCATCCGGATCGATGAACAGACTGACGCGAATACCCGCACCCGTCAGTCGTTCGACCGCCGACTGGACGATATCGAAATAACGCACGACATCCAGCCCCCCTTCCGTGGTCAGTTCTTCGCGCCGCTCCGGAACCAGACAAACATCCTGTGGCCTGATTTCGCAGGCGAAATCGATCATTTCCGAAGTAATGGCCGACTCGAGATTCATCCGCGTCACCAGCCTGGGGCGAATGGCACGCACATCCGCATCCTTGATATGGCGACGATCTTCACGCAAATGCAATGTAATGGCATCAGCGCCCGCCTCCTCGGCCATCAGCGCGGCCATCAGCGGATCGGGATAAGTCGTGCCCCTGGCGTTGCGCAAGGTGGCGATATGGTCGATATTGACGCCCAGTTCGATGCCGGCGCCATTCGGTTCAATCATGCTCATAGGCTCAAGAAAAAAGAACACACATAAAGCTAGTTTAACTCTTTTGTCACAGCTGACGCAGATCTATCAGTATTTTCCGTGTCTGCAATGGCACGCCGTTGAGATGATGCGCCAGCAAAAAGCGCATCAGCAACTTGCTTTGCTGTTGCGTCAGGGGGTCGGAATAATCTTCCCTGACCATATCCAGCAATGTCTTGCCCAGCACCCGTGGTCCCGTATCGCCCAACAGCGCGGGACGCGGACCGCTCTCCGGCTCGACGACATACACATCTTCCGGTTCGACCGGACGATTGTTTCTGACATCGAACGACAAATCGGCGCCCACCCCCGTCTCACGCAACAGCGCCAGCTCGAACACACGCAACACCGTCTGTGCCGATTCGGATGTCGAAAGACGTGTCAGGGCACGGACATAATGCTCGAAAAGCCCCTGATGCGGGTCTTCCCTGGCCAGCAGCCGCAACAAAAGTTCATTGAGATAAAACCCGTAAAGCAGTGCGGAATTTTCCAGCGGAATCATGCCGCCTACCCATTCAGCCGCCGTCAGTGTCCGCAACTCGGACTTGCCGCTCCAGCCGATAGACAAGGGCTGGAAAGTCTGCAAGATACCGCGCAATCGTGAAGTCGGACGTTTCGCCCCCTTGGCGACCAGTGCCACCCTGCCGTAGTCACGCGTGAAGACTTCGACAACCAGACTGCTTTCGCGATACATATGACTGTGCAGGACAAACCCAGGTTGTTCCGCAATCCGGTTTTCCACAGACAGGGCGCGCTTTTTCTCCCGCGTCGTCGCAGCCGGCATTTCCGCGCCGGCTGCATTCACAGCGCCAGACTCACCGGTTTTGTCCAGAAACATCGACATGCGCGCCTGTTTCACAATCCGTCATTCGTAACCGTATGCGCGCAGACCCGCTTCATTGTCGGCCCAGCCGGATTTGACCTTGACCCAGATTTCAAGATACACGGGAACACCGAACATCTTTTCCATATCGCGCCGTGCTTCTGTCGAAATTTCCTTGAGCTTGTCGCCCTTGTGACCGATGATCATCGCCTTGTGCGCATCACGTTCCACCAGCACGGCGGCGAACACACGGCATATCTTTTCTTTTCGCTCGAACTGTTCGATCACCACCGTACTCGTATAGGGCAACTCATCACCGGTATAACGGAAAATCTTTTCGCGGATGATTTCCGCCGCCATGAAACGCTCGCTTTTGTCCGTTACATCGTCCGGCGAGAAAAACGGCGGATTTTCCGGGAGCAATTTCCGGATTTCCTCTTCCAGTTCGTTGAGCTGGAAACGCTGGCGCGCCGATACGGGAACGATCGCCGCAAATTCACGCAGCCCCGCGATTTTCTGCGCAAACGGAATCAGCTCCGCCTTTTCGCGAATCTTGTCCGTTTTGTTGATCGTCAGAATCACCGGAACATTTTCAGGCAACAACGCGAGAACCTGTTCGTCCGCCTGTCCGAAAACGCCTGCATCCACCACAAAAACAATCACATCCGCAGCCGAAAGCGTATCCCTGACGGTACGGTTCAGATTCTTGTTCAGCGCATTGTTGTAACGCGTCTGGAAACCCGGCGTATCGATATAGACGAACTGCGCCTCGTCATCCGTCTGGATACCCATAATGCGGTGACGTGTCGTTTGCGCCTTGCGGGACGTGATACTGACCTTGGCGCCGATCAGCTCGTTCATCAACGTGGATTTGCCGACATTGGGTCGCCCGACGATCGCGATATACCCGCAACGGAAATGATCGTTTTTCTGGTCTGTCATGATTTCAGCCTCATCTGGTAGAAGATCGCGCCGTCTTGTCGTCATCCAGTTTCCGCGGCACATCCGCCATTTTCGCATTTTCCGCCGATGCCTGCTTTCCCTTGCCGGATGACGACGTATTGCGGTTTCTCATGGCATCCGTCACTGCGACAAGCGCTTTTCGCGCTGCCTCCTGCTCGGCGGCACGGCGACTGCTCCCGATACCGCCCACATGGATACCGAATTTGCCGATGACGCATTCGACCTCGAATTCCTGATTGTGCGCCGCGCCACGTGTGGCGACCACATGATATTCCGGCAACGCCATCCTGTGGCCCTGCAAATATTCCTGCAATTGCGTCTTGGCATCCTTGCCGTACGTTTCCGGATCAAGCTCGCTCATCATACCGGCAAACAGTCCGGTAATGACCTGTCTGACCGCATCGAATCCGGCATCCAGAAAAATCGCGCCGAACAACGCTTCCATCGCATCGGCCAGAATGGAAGGACGTCTGGCGCCACCCGCCTTGATCTCCCCCTCGCCCAGCCGCAAAAAACGCGAAAGCTCCAGTTTCTGCGCGATCTCATACAAGGCTTGCTGCCTGACCAGACTCGAACGCAATCGCGAAAGCGTGCCCTCATTCAGGGCGGTATAACGTTCATAAAGATTGATGGCAGTCACGCAATTGAGCAACGAATCACCCAGAAATTCCAGCCGTTCGTTATGGTGACTGCTGTAACTGCGGTGCGTCATGGCCTGCTGGAGCAAATCCGCACGGTCGAATGTATAACCGATCCTGTCCTGCAGAATTTTCAGATTCATCATCGTTCGTCCCGACATTGTCCTGTCATGCAACACTCCGGCGCACGCTGCGCGCGCCGTCCATTACCGGATACCCCCGATCCGCGTCATGTCACCCAGATTCATCCAGACCAGAAAAGCCTTCCCGACAATATACTCGTCCGGCACGAACCCCCAGTAACGGCTGTCCAGACTGTTGTCGCGGTTGTCCCCCATCATGAAATAATATCCCTGCGGAACCGTACAAATAAAACCTTCCGCATTGTAGGTGCACAGATGCCGGTTCCTGAACCGGTCTGGATGCGGCACATAAGCCGGTGCACGATTGTCGTTGAGGATATGGTGATGAACATCCGTTCCCGCCAGATCTTCCTCGAACTCCTTGGAGTAAGTCAGGGTTTCCGTATCGAGATAATCACCCAGTGGCTGATACTTCGATTCCACGCCGTTGATGATGAGTTTCTTGTTCCGGTATTCCACCCGATCGCCCCCGACGCCGACCACCCGCTTGATATAGTCAAGCGAAGTATCTTTCGGGAACTTGAACACGACCACATCGCCTTTTTGCGGATCGCCCAGATCGATGATTTTCTGGTTCAGCACCGGCAGACGGATACCGTAACTGTATTTGCTGACCAGGATCATGTCGCCGATCTGGAGTGTCGGAACCATCGAACTCGACGGAATGCGGAAAGGCTCCCACAAAAACGAGCGGATGAAGAAAACGGCGGCGATGACCGGAAAAAAACTGCCCGAATATTCCACCCACATCGGCCGTTTCAGCAATTTCTCACGCAAGGCATTGCGTCCCGATTCATCCACCTTGATGCCTTGCGCTTTCAGCCTTGCGTTGCGTTCATCGAAAGCCGCCAGCGCCGCTTC
>CASETG010000108.1 GCA_949290765.1 Oxalobacter formigenes
CACACCGCCCAGAGTTTCGATACCCAGCGACAACGGTGTGACATCCAGCAGCAACAAGTCCTTGCGATCGCCCGACAAAACCGAACCCTGCAACGATGCACCGACGGCAACCGCTTCATCCGGATTGACGTCCTTGCGCGGGTCCTTGCCGAAAAATGCCTTGACCTTTTCCTGAACAGCCGGCATACGGGTCATACCACCGACCAGAATGACATCGTCGATATCCGATACGCTCAGACCTGCATCCTTCAATGCAATACGGCACGGTTCGATCGTCTTTTCAATCAATTCTTCAGCCAGCGACTCCAGTTTGGCACGGGTCAGCTTGATATTCAGGTGAACCGGAGCGCCATTGGCCATCGCGATATACGGCTCATTGATTTCCGTCTGCTGCGTGGAAGACAATTCGATCTTGGCACGTTCGGCAGATGCCTTGATACGCTGAAGCGCAATCGGATCCTTCTTCAAATCGATACCATTGATCTTCTTGAATTCGTCGATAATGAAATCGATCACACGCTGGTCGAAGTCTTCGCCGCCCAGGAAAGTATCGCCGTTGGTGGAAAGCACTTCGAACTGCTTGTCACCATCGATATCGGCAATTTCGATAATGGAAATATCGAACGTACCGCCACCCAGGTCATATACCGCGATCTTCTTGTCACCACGACCCGCCTTGTCCAGACCGAAAGCCAGTGCGGCAGCGGTCGGTTCATTGATGATACGCTTGACATCCAGACCGGCGATACGACCTGCATCCTTGGTCGCCTGACGCTGCGCATCGTTAAAGTAGGCCGGAACGGTAATGACAGCCTCTGTCACTTCCTCGCCCAGATAATCTTCCGCCGTCTTTTTCATCTTGCGCAACACTTCCGCCGAAACCTGCGGCGGAGCCAGCTTCTTGTCATTCAGGACGGAAACCCATGCATCCCCGTTATCCGCCTTGATGATGGAAAACGGCATGATCGGCACATCGCGCTGAACTTCCGGGTCGTCATACTTGCGACCGATCAGACGCTTGACGGCATACAACGTATTCTTCGGATTGGTGACCGCCTGACGTTTCGCAGGCGCACCGACCAGAATTTCACCATCTTCAAGATAGGCGATGATCGAAGGCGTCGTACGCGCACCTTCCGAATTTTCAATTACTCTTGGCTGACCACCTTCGATAACGGCAACACAGGAGTTCGTCGTTCCCAGGTCAATACCGATAATTTTTGACATACTGTTTATCCTTTCAATACCATGATTTTTCCGGAACAGGAGATGAACCATTCAACCGACAACGGATACATCTGTTTGATCACTCCCGTTCGCTACTGTTCCCCAGATAAGACCACTTTCTGCAATTTCAAGACTTCTTGGAAGTGGCGACGACAACGACAGCCGGTCTCAACAACCTGTCGGCCAGCATATAGCCTTTTTGCAGAACCGAAACCACCGTATTGGGCTCCTGCTCCGCCTCGACCATCTGGATAGCCTGATGCTTCATCGGATCAAGTTTCTCCCCCTGTTCGGGAACGATCTCGAAAATCTTGTTCTGCTCGAAAACCTGCATGAGCTGCCGCAACGTCATGTCGACACCTTCCTTGATGGTATCGACAGTAGGCGCATCCGTCTTGATCGCCATCTCAAGACTGTCCTTGACGGCCAGCATCGACTTGGCAAACTTCTCGATTGCGAATTTGTGCGCCTTGGCGATATCTTCCTGCGCACGCCTCCGGATATTTTCGCCTTCCGCTCTGGCACGCAAAAAAGCATCCTGCAATTCCGCAGCCTGTTTTTCGGCATTGGCCAGTCGTGTTTCCAGCGAATCTTCCTGATTCACAACCTTTTCATCAGGCGTATCCGGACTTTCCTGACTCGTTTCGACCTTGTCGCTTTCCGTGTTCTGGTCTTGCACTGTTTCCTCCACATCGATGTCTTTCACATTCAACCGATAATGGGGGCACTCAAGACCATTTCAAGAGGAAATTGAAAAATTTTTTTGGAAAAATGCGATACCGGTAGCGTATCAATCCGGCCGCAACATCTCGCGTGCGTGATTGAGCGTCGCATCCGTTATTTCGACACCGCCCAGCATCCGTGCAATCTCATCGACCCGTCCGGCGTCATCGAGCAACACAATACGAGAAACCGGATGCGCGACATGGTCTGCCACTACCTTGCTGACCTGAAAATGCTGATTGGCCTGACTGGCGACCTGCGGCAAATGCGTGACGCACAATACCTGATGCTCAGCACCCAGCCGCTTCAGCAACCGGCCGACCACCTCGGCCACTGCACCGCCGACCCCTGAATCCACTTCATCGAAAATCAGCGTCGGCGTAGCGGTCGCGCGAGACGCGATCACCGATATCGCCAGGGCAATACGCGCCAGCTCTCCGCCGGACGCCACTTTTGCCAAAGGACGCAATCCCGTCCCGGCATGCCCCGCAACCATAAACTCCACCTGATCCGTACCGTATGCATGTGCGGGACAACTTCGAATCTCCACCGCAAAACGCCCGCCCGACATATGCAAATCTTCCATAATGGCTGTCACGGCACGTCCCAAATCATCGGCAGCCCGACGCCGTTTGATGGAAATCTCCCCTGCGAGGAGATCATAGCGCTCCCTGGCGCGACGCTCCTGTTCTTCCAGCGCCGCCAGATTCGATGCCTGCTCGCAACGCGCCAGAAGCTCTCGCCTGTTTTCGAGCTCGTCCGGCAACTGCTCAGGTCGTACCCTGAACTGGCGCGCCGCAGAATGCAACATTTCCAGCCGTTTTTCCACCGTCTGCAACAGTTCCGGGTCAAGATCGGTCCGCGACAAATAATCCCTGAGACTGTAAGCCGCTTCCTGAAGCTGGATACCTGCCGACTCCAGCAACTCGACGACCGGCGCGAGCTTCGCATCGATATCGGCCAGCCTCGAAAGCCGCTGTTTGACAGCGTTCAACCGCGACAACATCGGCATATCGGATTCGGAAAGCTCCGACAACGCCTCACCGCTTCCCTCGATGAGACTGGCCGCATGAGACAAACGGTCATAATCGCTGTTGACCTGCTCCCATTCACCGGGTTTCGGCGCAACCTTTTCCAGTTCGCCGACTTGCCATTCGAGCTGTTCTTTTTCAGCCTGCCATTTCGCCGAATCGGCCTTCGCGTGATCGATTCGCTTGCGCAAGGCCTGCCATGCATCGAACCGCAACGCGAGTTCCGCGACATCAGCCTCAAGTCCCGCATGCCTGTCGAGCAATTTGCGCTGTTCATCCTGCCTGAGCAACAACTGATGCGCATGCTGCCCATGAATATCGACCAGCATCGCCGCCAGATCGCGCATCTGCGATACCGTCACCTGCACACCGTTGACAAACCCCCTGGACCTTCCCGATCTGTCAATCGTCCTGCGCACCAGAACGGCATCGTCTTCACAATCGATTTCATTGGTCTTCAGCCAGTCTGCCACACCACCGGCTGCATTGAATTCCGCACGAATATCGGCTTTCTCGGCCCCTTCCCGAATCATGCCTGCATCCGCACGACCGCCGAGCACCAGCGCCAGCGCATCGATCAGAATGGATTTCCCCGCGCCGGTCTCACCGGTCAATACAGAAAAACCGGATTCGAAATCCAGTTCTACTGAATCAACAATGACAAAATCCCGAACCGACAGCGTACGCAGCATGACAATCCCGTACTCTTATCCCCAATGATATGGCATCCCCTGCGGCACTTCCGGCAGACGACGCACCCGCCTCAATCCACTTTTTCCCGTCTTGAAATCTCGTTCCAGTGCAACTTGTTGCGCAAGGTATCGTAATAACTCCATCCCATAGGATGCAGGAAAGTAATCGTATCGGCAGAACGCTTGATGAAAATCCTGTCGGCGACCCTCAGACTTGCAAACGATTGCGAATCGAAATTGATGCTTGGCTGGTTGGCCTCGACGACCTCGACCACGATTTCACTGGCATCAGGAATCACAATCGGTCGGTTGGACAAGGTATGCGGCGCAATCGATACCAGAACGATACCTGCCAGATTGGGGTGCAACATCGGACCACCGGCCGACAGGGAATAAGCCGTCGAACCCGTCGGAGTGGAAATGATCAGGCCATCGGAACGTTGCTGATACATGAAGTGACCATCCACATGCACCCGAAGATCGATCATGCCGGAACCGCCTCCACGGGAAATGACGATATCGTTAAAAGCCACGGAATGATGGATCGTCTCACCCGAACGGATAATCGACCCCTCGATCAGAAAACGCTGCTCGGAGACATACTTGCCCTTGAGCATCTTGTCCAGCACCAGCAGCATCCGGTTCAGCGGAATATCCGCCATGAAACCGAGATGACCATGGTTGATACCGATCATCGGTACACTGTAGGGTGCCAGCTGGCGCGCGATACCCAGCATGGTACCGTCACCGCCGATGACGATGGCCGCCTCCGCCTGCGCGCCGATTTCCTCGATATTCATCGATGTAATGCCCGGAAGCGAAATATTGGATGCCGTTTCCGCTTCATAAACGACCGTATGCCCCGCCTCGACCAGAAAATTGGCGACTTTCTCCATCGACTGTGTAATGCTGCTGATATACACCCTGGAAACGAGTGCGAAAACTTTTTTCTTCGTTTGCATGTTTATCTGGGGATGAACTGTCAATACTTTCAGATTACAC